>JARGGF010000570.1 GCA_029210905.1 Bacteroidales bacterium
TTGATTTCCTAAGTTCTGAATTACTTCTTCAACCTGTAAAACAATACACTATGCCCTTCCAATTGTCCTGTATATCCAGTAGTTTTTCCCAAATCTGCTTTTTTCCATAAATCCCGTGTTGAAAAACTTTTACCCAAACCAAGCTTTTGCCATTTAATATCAATATCAATTGACTTTTCGCCACGGTTAAAAAGAATAATAGCAATGTCACCACCTTTTAATTGTTTTCTCCAAACTTCAAAACTTCCCTCATCTAATATTTTACTTCCCTGGATACCTGCCGCATCCTGATTTACTGCAATAGCTTGGGTATTTGTTAAGATGTTTTTAATCGTATCACTCATATTTCTAATGTCATTTCCGGCCATTAGTGGGGCAGCCAATAAACACCAAAAACTGAAATGCGCCTCATACTCCTTTATTGTCAATTTTCCATTACCAACTTCTAACATGTCAGGATCGTTCCAATGGCCAGGTCCGGCAAATTTTTCAAGGCCTTCTTGTTCGTCTAATATTAAAACCCAGCCTTTTCCGCCCCAATCATGCTTACAATCCCAGCAATCCTGAATGTCGCCTGTTGTTCTCCAAAGATGCGCAACACCAGGTGCCCAATACCATGGACTACTCAGTCCAAACTCGCACATACTAAAAATAATAGGGCGTCCTGTTGCTTTTAAAGCATTACTCATTTTAGGATAAACAACTTTTGGGTCAAGTCCTTCCGTATTACACCAATCGTATTTCAAATAATCAACCCCCCATTCAGCATATTGTTTTGCATCTTTTTCCTCATAGGAATAGCTGCCCGGACGGTTTTGACAAGTACCTGTTCCGGCACAGGAATAAAGCCCAAATTTTAGTCCTTTTGAATGAATATAATCCGCAAGCGCCTTCATACCTGATGGGAATCTTTCCTTATCGGGCACAATATTGCCATCAGCATCGCGTGCAACCTGCCAGCAATCATCAATTACAACATATTCGTAACCGGCATCTTTCATTCCTGAAGACACTAAGGCATCTGCCATTTCCATAATCAGTTTTTCGCTAACATCACATCCGAATTTATTCCAGCTATTCCAACCCATTGGAGGTGTTTGCGCCAGTTTTGTATTATTTTGTCCAATAATGAGTAATGGATAAATAAGTAAGGTGAATAATAAGACTTTTTTCATCATTTTTTAAAATTTTAAAATGCCATAAAAGGACAATTACTTAATATTAACTTTTAATTTTTTTTGAATATTTGTAGCCGAATTACCAATTAATACTTCATACTTCCCTGGTTCAGTTACCCATTGTTTCTTTGCCGAGCTATAATACATAAATGCACGTGGCGGAAGCATCATACACACTTCCTTTGTTTCACCTGGCTGCAAAGAAACTTTAGCAAAGGCCTTTAGTTCTTTAATCGGTTTGTCTAGTCCGGGATTCTGATCACTTACATAAACCTGAACAACCTCTTTCCCAGTTATTTTCCCAGTATTTTTAATAGTAACTTTTACCATAAAAGTATTATTTGCAGTATTGCTGACACTAGCTTTTGTTATAGCAAATGAAGTATAGGACAAACCGTGGCCGAATGGGAACCTGGGTGTAAGCTTATTTTTGTCGGTAAAACGATATCCAATATATAAGCCTTCTTCGTAATTAATTTTAGGGCTCACATTCATGTAATTTTTAAAAGCAGGAGCTTGGGCAGAATCAGCAATAAAGGTAAAAGGCAACTTCCCAGAAGGATTTACATCACCAAATAAAATAGAAGCAAGTGCATTTCCTCCTTCATGTCCAGGATAGTAGGCAAGAATCAATCCTTTAACTTTTGATTCCCAGTGGTTCATAAAAACAGGTGTACCGCTATTTATTATTACTACAGTATTAGAATTTACAGCACTCACAGCGTTGATTAATTCTTCCTGAAAACCAGGAAGTGTAATGCCTTCTTCTTTGTCGTAGCCTTCTGTTTCAAACATTTTGTCCCAGCCAACACAAATTAAGGCAACATCTGATTTACGGGCTAATTCTACAGCTTCATTAATTTTTGCAGTATTTAAATTACTTTTTATCGGAGGAATCCAGCCGAAAATGGCTTTTCCACCAGATCTTGTAACAAAAATTTCGACTCGTAATGCATATCTACGTCCAGCTTCAAGGTATTGTCGCATCATAATTGGAGTGGCGTCCTGGCGGCCGATGCGATCAATAACTGGTTTATCATCAAGGTATACCATTCCATCATTATTGGTTTGAAATTTTAGGATATACCATCCGGAAATTTTAGGAACCAAATAGCCATTCCATCGGGCAGAATAAGTATTGCGTGATATTCCGGGTGCTGGAGACTGATCACGCCAGGTGAAGTTTATTAGGGAATCAATGCAGGTATAAGAAGGTTTTCCTGAAAGTGTTGCATTTCCAAAATATTCAGCAGCCAAACCTTGTGTTTTTCCATCTGGCTGCAACAAAAATGAATTTTCAACTGGATGTATCATTTCGTATGAAAGGGAATCGGCAATTGCATATCGAACGTCAACATCATTTCCGGCCACGTTCCTTATTCCTTCCAGCGGTGAAATCGAATAAATCGGGTCTATGTAAGAACTCCCTCCACCAGCAGAACGAAGAACTGAGGCGTTTGGGCCAATAACCGCAATGCTTTTTATTTTATTCCTGTTGAGAGGTAAAATATTTTCTTCATTTTTTAGTAAGGTGATTCCGCTTTCTGCCAATGTTCTGATAAAGCGATTGGTTGATTCCGATTTTTGTATTGTTTTATCAACAGGAATTTTTGAAAACAAACCTGCGGCAAAACGAACGTAAAGATTCCTGCGGGCTTTTTCAAATAACTGTTCACGGGTAATATGACCTGTTTCGAGGTATTTCATGATAGAATCCCGATGAAAAAAAACAGGGGAAGGCATTTCAATGTCTAAACCAGCAGTTACCGGCCCAACTGTGCTATATACTGAAGCCCAATCTGAAACAACAATGCCCTTGAATCCCCAGGTTTCTCTCAAAATTTTATTGATTAAATATTCATTCTCAGAAGCATGAACACCTCTGATTTTGTTATAGGAGGTCATGATTGCCAGAGCGTTTGCTTCTTTTACAGCTGCCTCAAAAGCAGGAAGATAGATTTCATGCAAGGTTCGTTCATCTACCTGTACATCAGTCAAATGACGGTTCCATTCGTTATTATTAAGTGCATAGTGTTTAACTGTAGGAATTACATGTTCATCCTGCAATCCTTTCACCACAGCAACTGCCATGCGTGAGGCTAGCCAGGGATCTTCACTGTAGCTCTCGAAATTACGACCACCTGTAGGCATGCGATGTATATTTACACATGGTCCCAACAGCGTATTTCGTCCCTGTGCATAAGTGCACTTCCCCATTAATCGCGCTGCCTGGTAGATAAGTGAAGTATCCCAGGTTGCGGATAAACAAACACCAACAGGAAAACCTGGAGCTTTCCCCCAATGTGGACCATAGGGGCCATCTGTCATTTTTAATGGTGGAATTCCAAGCCTGGGAATGCCAGGAGATTGCATACCTTCGCAACCACTAATTAGGTTGATACAATCCTCCAGGTTTAATAATTTAAGAACAGAATCTGCCTGCTGCAAAGATCTGTCAACAGTTTGACTGTTTAGGGTATTTCCTGAAAGGATAAAAAATATTGCTAAAATTTTTGAACCCCATTTAAAAGCTTTATAAATTTTCATAAATATGTTTTAATAGATTATTGAATTCTTTTTCTGGTTTTAAATTTCACGTTGTTGTCAGGAATGCTTACACTAGTGTTTCACAACAATTTCATTTCCTGTATATTCTATTATTTGATTTACAGTTGGTGATTCTTGCACACCTATACCTGTATGCTCATCCACAAAGACTATTTTAAACACCCGTTTTTCAAGCATACCAGGAAATTTACCTTTTAGTTGGCCTATGGTTAGTGTTTTTCCTTCATTATCCCATAAAAATGGAATAGTTGTGTAACTACCTTTTTCATAATTATAATTATCATTTTCATCCTCATATAATACAAAACTTGCATCAGCGCCCATATAAATTCTTAATTCAATGGGATTTGCAGGTTTTTCGGTCGTAAATTGCAAGTACGGGCCCATTGGAATTATAGAGCCTGCTTTAACAAAAAGCGGCATGATATCTATAGGAGAAGGATATTGGATTGTTTGTCCTCCTTTATAGAACTTTCCTGTCCAGAAGTCAAACCAGCCCTGAGACTGAGGCAAATAAACA
>JARGGF010000571.1 GCA_029210905.1 Bacteroidales bacterium
GATGTTAATCTTTGTTTTGTACGCAATTCAAAAGCCAGTTTTTCAACCATGCTGACAATAATTTCATTCATCCGTTTAACATCGGTGCTGTCCTGATCAAAGGTACGTTCAGTGCTGATAGATTTTCGCTCCGAGTAAGGTTTTACAGGTGAAGAATCTATTCCATTGGCTTTTTCCCAGATGATGATGCCGTTTTTACCCATGATTTTTTCCATCACCTCAATGGGGATATTGCTCAGTGTTTCAATAGTAACAATACCCATGGTACGTAGCGACTGGAAGGTTTTGGCTCCTATTCCCGGAATTTTGCGTATTGATAATGGGCATAAAAAGGGTCTGATTTCATCTTTGCTTACCAGCTTTGCCCCATTTGGCTTTGCCTCGCCGGTTGCTATTTTCGAAACCGTTTTGTTCAGTGACAGACCGAATGAAATGGGCAATCCAGTGTTTTTTATAATGCTGTGTCGTAGCTCATTAGACCATTTTAGATTGCCAAAAAAACGATCCATGCCCGTTAAATCCAAATAATGCTCGTCAATAGATGTTTTTTCGTACAACGGCGCTTTTTCAGCAATAATTTCAGTAACCAGGTTTGAGTATTTGCTGTATTGATCCATGTCGCCACGGATAATAATGGCTTCGCTGCAAAGCGTTCTGGCCATTTTCATGGGCATGGCCGAATGCACCCCATATTTACGGGCCTCATAACTACAACTTGCTACCACTCCCCGATCCGAAAGTCCCCCAATAATAACAGGTTTACCCATCAGTTTACTGTTCTGTAAACGCTCTACCGATACAAAAAATGTGTCTAAATCTAAATGGAGAATGCTCCTGTTTGTATTAGCGAATTTCATTTTTTTAAAAAAATTAGCCTTTTGTTTTGATTATCAATGAAAAAAATGTATTTTTGATTAGTATATAATCATTATTCAGATTATAATATAATCATTATTATTTTAATGTAGAAATTTTTAGTGTTAAATTTTTTACTAGTAAATTATGATTGATAGTATAATTTTGACTAATAAAGATTTACGGGCTCATAATTTTATGAACAAATTTTACTGCAAAAAATGAAACAAGAATACTTTGTGGTTCATTATTGTTCGCTGGTGCCCTGAATCTTCTGGCTCAAATGGGATGCTTGCGCAATCCATGTTTGCATTAATTTTTTAAAACAATAAAATATGTACTTCTGTACCAATATAAAATTACTTCGAAAACGACGTGGCCGAACCCAGGATGAAGTAGCTAATTACCTGAAAATGAAACGTTCAACTCTTAGTGGTTACGAAAACAAAGTAGCATTGCCAAGTATTGATAACCTGATTGCTTTTTCAGAATATTTTAATATTGCCATCGACACCTTGCTTAAAATTGACTTAAATAAGCTTTCCGAAAGCCAGCTGAGTGAAATTGAAAAAGGTTATGATGTTTTTGTTACTGGAAGCCGTATCAGGGTGTTGGCCACCACTGTCAATGATAAAAACGAAGAAAATATTGAGTTGGTTCCTGAAAAAGCGAAGGCCGGTTACACCCGTGGCTTTGCTGATCCTGAGTACATTAAGGAATTGCCTGTTTTCAGCTTGCCGTTTTTATCTAAGGAAAAAAAATACCGTACCTTTCAAATCAAAGGCGATTCTATGTTACCAATTCCTGAAGGTTCGTGGGTTACAGGTGAATATATTCAGGACTGGGGCACACTTAAAAGTGGCGATGCCTGCATTATTCTTACCTTAAATGAAGGTGTAGTTTTTAAAATAATTGAAAATAACATTCAAAAGGATAAATCATTAAAACTTTATTCACTGAATCCTGTTTATGATGCTTATGATATGATTATTAATGAGATAAATGAGATTTGGAAATTCACCAATTTTATCAGCAGTGAAATTCCCGAACCCAGGATGCCTAAAGATGATTTGCTTACCACAGTTGCCAATTTAAAATATGAGATGAATAAGATTAAGGCTCAAATGAGTAATAAATAGCAGGGTAATTGCAATTAAAATTCGAAAAACTAAGTTGAACCCTTGTCAGGGTTCATTAACATGGGTTAGCTGGTTTACCAGGCACTTCGTACCTGGTTATTTATGGTTAAATCCTTTCAGGATTTCTAAAAAGAACCACAAAGTGGTTAAACTATGAACGGCGAAGCCCTCACCGCCAGGTAATAACCCCGGGTAAAGTCGAGCAATGCGAGGCTGTAACCCGGGGCAATACAAACCACTATCGGAACTCTGAAGAGCTTGTCCCGAGCATCGGGAAGTTCAACTTTTGAATGCGATTGCCCTGTAATAAATAGTGCAGAGACAAGTTTTTTAAACAAGTTTGATTAATTTTGATTTCTTTAAGTGCTTGCAAGAAAACTCGAAAATCTTTTATAAGCTGTTATTCTGAACTTGATTGGCTGAAGGTGCAGAATCTTATTATCAGTCAATTAGAGATTCCGAAACGAGTTCGGAATGACAATAGAGTATGTTTTCTTGCGGATACAAAGTATTTTAATCCTATAAAATTTACCCGATTATGAAAAAAACTATTTTATTTACCATTCTGGCTTTGATTGTTAATGTTTTTTGCTTTTCGCAAAGCGATGCAGAAATAAAAAATGAACAGGAAGCCATAAAAAAAGTTATCCAGTCAGCATATGTCGATGGACTTCAAAATGAAGGCGATATGGCAAAAATTGATGCAGGTTTTCATCCTTCTTTTAATCTTTTAGGTATAGGGCAGGGGCAGACAATTTGGGCACTTCCCATCTATACCTGGAAAGAAAATGTACTTCGGGACAAAGCCAGTGGAAAAATTCCCAGGACAGGGGATAAACAAGTAAACATCAAATTTCTTAATGTAGATGTTACCGGTACAGCTGCCATGGCAAAAATTGAATTTTATGTTGGCGCCCAATTAACCTTTGTTGATTATCTTTCACTCTATAAATTTGAAGATAACTGGAAGATAGTCAGTAAAATATTTTATAAATTTCCTGAAGCATCTAAATAGTCCAGAATTTATTTATTTGTCTGTTTAACAAGTGCTTACTAAAAATGAGCGTTAATGCTTTTATTTTTGGGCACTTTGTTATTGTATTTTTATACAACTAATTTGTGATTTTTTTTGTCTTATTAAATGAATTGGTTCTAATCTTAAATTGAATTGGAAACAATCCGTATATAAAAATTGCGTTAGTTTTGTCGCAATGTTAAAAAAGCTTATATGTTTGAGGCTTTTATTGAATTTGATTTAAATTTGTAGAAATAAACATAAAAATAAATTATTACCATGAAAAAGATTTTAACTATTCTGCTTGCAGTAATCCTTTCCGGGATAATCTCCTTGCAAGCTCAGCAGAGTGCTAATTTTAGTTTTGAAAAAGCCGTACATGATTTTGGCCGCATCAAAGAAGACGGAGGAAAGGTTAGCTTCAGGTTCAAATTTAAAAACAATGGTAAAACGCCTATTATTATTACAAATGTTCAATCAAGTTGTGGCTGTACAACCCCCGAATGGTCTAAAACTCCGGTAGTTCCCGGGCAGGAAGGTTTTGTAAGTGCAGAATATGATCCTCAGGACAGACCAGGTGCTTTTAACAAGCAAATTACCGTATATAACAATGTCACCACACAGCCTGTTGTTCTTGAAATTAAAGGTGATGTTATTGCCAAAACCAAACAAGTAGCTGATATTTACAGGTATAAAATTGGTGAAATCAGGTTAAGGGCTAATCATGTTGCTTTTGCCAGAATGTACAATACAGAAAAAAACACCCAAAGTGTTGAGATCATAAACGATTCAGACAATGACATTACCATTACCTTTAACGATAAATTTTTAAAACCCTATCTTTCTGTTAGTGCCAATCCTGCAAAATTAGCGCCTAAACAAACCGGACTGATTACTGTAACATATGATGCTACAAAAAACGATTCATGGGGCTACAAAACTGACAGAATACCCTTGATTTTAAATGGTAAAGCTGCTGCAGGTTACCCGCTTTCAGTGAGTGCTACTATCCAGGAAGATTTTTCTAAATTAACCAGCAAAGAGCTTGCTAATGCGCCAACAATGGATTTTGATACCAAGGAATTTGATTTTGGCACTATTAAACAAGGTGAAAAAATCACCCATGAGTTTAAATTTAAAAATAATGGTAAGCGGGATTTAATTATTCGTGATACCCAATCAAGCTGCGGCTGTACAGCAGTGGAGACAAAAAAAGTTATTAAAGCTATTGAATCCGATGCTTACGATGTGATTTT
>JARGGF010000572.1 GCA_029210905.1 Bacteroidales bacterium
AAAGTGGGCAGTCTGCCAGGAATTACCTCAAAAGAAATTACTAATCTTTTTGATGTGGAAGCCACTTTAGGAGGTACAGTAACATCTGATGGGGGTTCAAAAATTGTAGCTTTGGGGGTTTGCTGGAGCAGTACAGGCGAAGATCCAACAGTGAATGACAATTTTTCTGCTGTGGGTACCTACACCTATAATGGAATTGAAGAGACTGAGTGGGATTTTTCAGCAACCATCACCCAATTAACACCTAAAACATCCTACAAGGCAAGAGTTTATGTCGCAAACGAAGCTGGGGTTTCCTATGGAGAAACCAAAAGTTTTACTACAAAAGCCGGTAAAACTTTCCATACGCTTACACCTGCTATGATTGACACGTATACTCAGGAAATTTATGAGGGGCCAAAAGAAGCCCTTGTAGACGGAGACCTTAATACTTTTTGGCATTCTGCCTGGTCGGATGAGGGCACTGCTATCGTTCAGCCTTTACCGCATCACATTCAGATTACTTTTGCTAAAGAAGAAGGTATCGGTGGTATACAATGGTGGACACGGGGTACATCCCTAAGATCGGGCGATCCTAATTATTTCGATCTGCAAACAAGCTCTGATGGAGTAACCTGGGCAACTGTATGGACATCAGAAGATGAACTGACTGTGGTGCCTCGTCCTGATGCGAATGAAATATTATTGCCTCAAAACTACTACTCTAAATATTTCAGAATCAGAATATTGGGTGTCAGGGCTACGCCAGAAACAACCTTTACTCATATGGCTGAATTGAAAGTTTATCACGATGGCCTGCTAGATTAATGAGAACAGATTCTTATGGTGAATTTTACAAATTCGCAAACTAGTTTTTAACCAACTAATTAAAAGTGAAAAATTATGGATTTAATTAAAAAATATAAAGCAAAGAATAGCTCTTCTGCTTTCAAACATAAAACAATGAGTTTACTCATCGGTTTGATGTTATTTGCCGATATCGCCGATGCTCAAACCATCAAAGTTAGCGGGCAAATAACTGATTCGGGAACACAGGAAAGTATCCCGGGAGTTAGTATTGCTGTAAAAGGTACAACTTTGGGAACAATCTCTGATCTAAACGGTATTTTTAATATCGAAGCGGATCAGAAAGACTCATTAATACTTTCATCTATAGGCTATCAAACCCAAACAGTTGGCATTAACGGTCAAACATCTTTAAATATAAGTATGGTAGCTTCAGATATTGCCATTGATGATGTTATTGTTATTGCATACGGAACAACTACAAAATCTAATTTAACCGGTTCAGCTGTTGCATTGTCTAACGAGGAGTTAAAAGATGTATTTTCCCCCAGCGTTTCAGGATTATTAGAAGGGAAAGTGGCCGGTTTGTACACAAAATCAAGCAGTGGCCGACCAGGTTCAAGCCCTACAATAAATATACGGGGGAAAGGTTCATTATCCAATACAACTGCTCCTCTCTGGGTTGTTGACGGCATCATAATGGGGAATACTGATCCAGGACTAAGTCCTGCTGATGTTGAAAGCATCACTGTACTTAAAGATGCCTCTGCAACTTCTTTATATGGCTCTTTGGCTGCAAATGGAGTTATTCTGGTTCAGACTAAAAGGCCTCAGAATGGTGTTTCAAAAATTAGTGTAAGTGCTACAAGAGGGGCCACTGTTCTAAGTACAGGAAATTTTTCATTAATGAATTCGCAAGAACTTTACGATTATCATGAAGGATGGAACACAAATCCTTGGTTTACTGAAGAGCTGTTAAATACAAATACAGATTGGTTCGATATTGGAACCCAACATGGTGTAGCCCAGGAGTATAATATTAACTATACCGGCGGAACAGATAAGATATCCACTTATATTTCAGGTACTTATTATAACGAAACTGGTGCTATCAAAGGCTTTGACTACGAACGCTTTTCCGGGATTGCAAATATTGAGGTAAGGGCAAACGAACGATTGACCTTTAAGGCTAACTTATCTGGTGATTATAGGAATACTTTTAACCAGGAACACAGTTTGTATAATATGTATACTTATATGCCCTGGGATAATCCCTATCTACCTGATGGAACTCCATTACATCCTGTACTTCATGCAGAATATCTGAATTCAATCAATAGCGAATGGATAGGCAGGGATCAAAGCAATTATTTATATGATTTACAGTATAATTACAGCTCTTCCAGAGGCAACAATTTACGGGCAAATATCGGTTTTGATTTTAAAATCAATGATTGGTTGACTTTTACCTCAATGAATAACATTGCTTTAGGTTTTAGCAACAATGAAAGTTATACTGATCCAAGATCTTACAGTGGTTTGGCAGATAGAGGGACTATTTATTCTGGCTATGGCTTTGACCAAAAACGATTTACGAACCAATTGTTACGATTTAATAAGTCTTTTGGTGAAAGCCATGTTACCGCCTTTGCTGCCTGGGAATATAGCGATACACACATCGACAATAATGATGCAACAGGAAAAGGTGTTGCTGCCGGTCTAAATGTTCTCAATACTACCGCTGAAGCGCAGGATGTTTCTGGCTACAAATTTGAAACTGCCAAGCAAAGTATCCTTTTTAATGTAATGTACTCATACAATGATCGCTACATGGCTACTGCATCATTCAGTCGCCAGGGATCGAGTAGTTTTGGGCCAAATAATCAATACGGGAACTTCTGGTCGGCCAGTGCCGGTTGGAATATGCACAACGAAAGTTTCATGAAAGGAATCGAGTGGCTGAACGTATTGAAGTTAACTGCCAGTATGGGACAGGTGGGTAATGCTCCTGGAGGATTTCAATATCTGGGATATTATGAATTAACCGGACAATATAATGGATTGACAGCTGCCAGACCTTACCAGAAAGGAAATCCGGATATAAGCTGGGAAAAAGTGACCAGTTATAATCTTGCACTGAACACGCGCTTATTCAACAGGGTAGGCATCAATCTTGATTTATACAAACGTGATAGTGATGGACAACTAGCCTATGTGCCACTTCCAGCCATGACTGGCTATAGCGGAGTTTGGATGAACGTGGGCCGTGTTGTTAACAGTGGTTATGAACTGGCAATAACTCCTGAGATTTTGAAATCCCAAAATTTTGGATGGGAGATGACTATCAATGTTGCCTATAATAAAAATGAGGTTCTGGAATTATATGAGGATAAAGCATACACAAGTGGTTCAAAGAGAATTGAAGTCGGATACGATATGGATTCCTGGTATCAGCGAATCTGGTATGGTGTAGATCCCGGAACTGGCTTACCTCTTTATGAACAAGAAATTGAGGATGCCGATGGAAACATAAGCAAAGAACTTGTTAACTCACATGCTGAAGCCACATTGCAGCACACTGACAAAAAAGGAACCCCATCGTACATTGGTGGCATCATCAACCAGGTTAGGGTATATGATTTTACCTTATCTGCCAATTTATCTTTCGTACAAGGAATTTATTTATACCATAGTGATAGGGAGTTGTTCGATAGCGACGGTTCTTATGCTACGTTTAACCATATGAATCTGGCTTCTGGCTGGAGCCGTTGGGAAAAACCAGGTGATATAGCTACCCATCCCAAACCACAAAATGGTGGTGTGGATGCAAACAAAAACTCAACCAGGTATCTCGAAGATGCTAGCTATTTGCGTTTGCGAAACGTAACCTTATCATACCAATTACCGAAACGTATATTGAATTACGCGAAAATTAGCGGAGCCTCTGTCTATTTAAGCGGCGACAACCTGCTTACATTTACCAAATGGTCGGGCGTGGATCCTGAAACAGGTACTATGTATCCTGTGGTAAAGAAATTTCTTGCCGGGATAAAAATTGATTTTTAATAACTGTAAAACTTGAGAAAAATGAAAAAAATATATTTAATCATATCGGTTTTCATGACGATAGGTTTCTTTGCTTGCGATATTGAAAGAAAGCCTTTCCAGGATTTAGCCGATGAAAAAGTTTTTTCTGATGAATTGGGCGTCGAAGCTGCCGCCATTGGAACCTATGCTTTGCTAAAGGAAAATACCTTTATGCGGCCATGGCATTTTCATGGTGAATTTGGAGGTGACAACATTGCCTTAAGCGGTGCTACTACCGACCACTTGTACTATATGTATAACTATCAGCACACGCCAACCAATTACCATACAGATGGCTTATGGTCAACTTGTTATAAAGGAATTGTAAATGCAAACAAGGTAATTTCTTTTGCCACTGAAGGAACACCTCGTATGAACCATGTAATAGG
>JARGGF010000573.1 GCA_029210905.1 Bacteroidales bacterium
ATCAATTTAATAAATTCTTTTTGGTATACAGATATTTTCATATAGTTGTTACCAGCTATTTTTTTTCCATCCGAAGTATACAACCCGTATCGTTTTCGAATCCCAACCGGAGCAAATCCCTGACGGAAAATACCCAACTCTCTTGCAGCAGGGTAGACTGCAATATGCCCATCAGATGCCATAATACCGTAATACCCTCCCTCGTTAAATATTCTAAAATCTTCATTGCTGGCCATGCTCGTTAAGTTTACTCTTTCACCTTTGCGGTTAATGTAATAATTTCTATAATCTTTATCCTGTACTTTGGCAATCCCATCGTTAAAATCCCAGGCCTGGTTAAATTGTGCCGGAATTGGCATGTTCCCCTCCTTATCAATATATCCCCAACCATCCTGTAATTTTATGGCGGCTAATCCCTCATGAAAATTTTTGGTTTCTTTGCATTCGAGTGCTATTTTCATTTCACCGAGGGTATCAATAAATCCGCTGTTTTTTCCACTCACAAAGCACAATCCTTCAGAAAACTCTGAAAATTTTTTGTATTTCCCGAAGGGAACTATCAAAGCTGATTTATAATTATAGAGTGCAAATTCCTTTTTTTTGTTTTTAACAGCGTACAATCCATAGTGCAGATTTTCTATAATTTCAGGGTAAGAAGCAGGCAATATTTTTTGACCTTTTGTATTAATTATCTGATAGTTGCGACCTTTTTTTATAACGAGTTGTCCATTTGAAACATCGCTGCAATATTTTGATTTTGTATTTAATAAAACTTTTTCATTTTTATCAATCAATGCAAAAACCCTTTTACTTTTTATCAATCCAAACAATTTAGCAGGCATATATATTTTCGCCTTTGCCACGCCTTCATGAAAATCACCTGTTTCAAGGTACTGAGGTGCGATTGCTATTTTGCCCTCTCCATTAATAAATCCCCAAGCCTTGTTAGTTTTTACTGCTGCAAGGCCTTCACTAAAGTCATGGACATCGAAAAAACAATCATCAGGAAGTTCTTTCATCTGCAGGTTGATAAATTTCCAGCACCTCTGTTTTAGTTTCACCCGGCTAAAGCCCTCTTTAAATCTCCCAATAAATTCATAATTTGGTTCAACCACCAGCTTGCCAGTTTCATTTACCAAACCAAACATAATTTTTTTTCTATCAATCAGGGTTTTAAAAAATGTTTTATTGTTTATTTTAAGATGCTCTATATCATCATATTCAGCAGGTATTATTATATTTTCTTTAGTATCAATGACTCCCCATTTATTTTTAATCCGAAATTTATAATATGGAATTCCTGCCCAGTAAGCAACAGCTGAATCATAGAAATGTCGGAGTTCATCATATTTAAAATCTACCAGCAACTGATTATTAACATTTACTACCCCCCATCGATTCGATTTTTTGGCAATAAATGAACCATTTGCGCAGGACTGAATAAATTGGTATTGTGGAGTTATCATCCATTCTCCTGCTGAGTCAATTACACCCCATTTTCCGCCATCGCAAATAATGTCTCGTTCTTCCTGATTTTCTTTTCTTTTAGGAACGATATGTTTCTCTTCATCCAGGTATAATTTGTGCGTATAATCATCTTTATATGTAAGTGAGCCTCCTTTATTTATTCTGGCATATTTTAGACTAAAATCATCCATAAAAGCAATGCCTTTTTCTCTAATATGCGCTGTAGAATCAATCAAAATTGTTCTTCCATTGCTTTTTATGCATCTGCCAAATGTCGATTCTTTAAAATCATTGGTATAAATTGTTTTGTATACATCCTGGAGTAGTATTTTGCCAGTTTGTTGGTTTACAATACCAATTTTACCACCTGGACCATATACTTTAACTAAATTCTGTTGATTCAGAAATTGTTGACCTATAGTTTTATAGCGGTAATCTATTAGTTTAGACCCTTTTGGGGTGAAAAGGCCATAATAAAAGTCCTTATCTCTATTGCCCTTGACCCAAATATTTTTTTCATTATTTTTAGGGCTGGATTTAACAGCTATATAATTTTTATAGCTGGTTTTATCAATAAGCTTCCCATTTTCTTCAAAAGTGATTACCAGTACTGATGAATTTTCTTCAACAATTATTGTATTTGTTTGATAATCAATAGATATTATTGGTAAATAATATTCTGTGTCTAATAAAATCTGCCCATGTACATTTATAATTCCTGTTCTGAAATTTTTTCCTGAAGCAACAACATTTTTATTGAATCGCTTTTGAATTTCTTCAGCAGAAAAGTGTCCTGATGAAAATGACTGTACAAAATATAAATTATTGTTACCAGTTGGTATGATAGCATCAAATTGAGAATCAACAACTATTCTTCCATTATTATCTAAAATGCCCAGTTTTTCATTTTTTTTAAATAATAAATATTCAGGATTTAGTTCGCTAATATCCTCATATTTAGGCTGAAGGATTATTTTTCCATTCCCATTTGCCCAGCCATAAAGCCCGTTATTCTTTAATAGAAAGCCATTAGTCAATCCTTTAATCAACTGATATTCAATAGGCAATACTATGCGATTTTTAGTATCAACCACTCCGTTTTTTCCATCGTCAGTCACAATAAACAAACGATTAAATGTGGGTGATACTTTTTGATAATGAGGAGGAATAATTTCGTTCCCATTTAAGTCAACCACACCGCACATTGCACCATCATAAACCAACCAATAACCTTCTAATGGCTTAAAAGAGTTATATTTTGCCTGGATTAAAAGCTTGCCATTACTGTCAAATAATCCGGATTTTCCATTTTTTTTAACCAGAAAATGGTCGCCTAAAATTGAAATATTATCGTATTCGGGTTTTACTATTTCTGTATAATTAGCGTTTAGGAGTCCTTTTTTTCCATTGTCCTCGAATTCAAAAAAATGTTCAGAAAAGAGGCTGGCCATGCCTGATTGTTTGGAGTTAGATATAGGCTTGAAAATTTTAGATGCTTTTATAGAAGCAAGCTTACCAGTATTTTTATCGGCAATAAATAATGAATCATATGCTTTGTAAACCAGGAGATTAGTTGTGAGTTCATTAAAATAGAAGCTATCAGTTTTTGTATACTTAAAGTCCTGGTTATAGGTTGTCACAAATTTATTTCCTTTAGTATCTGTGCAAAAGAATAAATTCTCACTTTTCTTTTCAATATGTTCAAATTCTTTTGATTTTATATCTTTCAGATAATCAAAAATAAATGAAGCTAGATTAGTTTTTACGAGCAATAGATTATTTCCTGTTTTTTCGATTTTGTCAAAGTCATTATATTGTTTTTTGTCTGAGAAGCGGAAAAAAGACCATGAATTTTTGTTGCGAAGAAATGCAATTGTGGTATCCAGGATCAAAATTTCATCAAATAAACATTCAATAATAGCGCTACCTATGCAATCTCTTATTCCATTGAGTCCTTGTTTTTTAACGATAAAATAATCACCAAAAGAGCTTCTAATGTCCTGATAATCAAATGGTAAAATTGTATTTGTGTTTTTATCGATTAATCCATAATCACCCGAAATTCGGGCAAGAAGGTATTTGTTTTTTACGACTTTTAATTCGGAGTATTGGTAGGGCGAAAGTATTTTAAGACTGGTATCCATCACCGCCCATTTTCCGCTTTTAAAGATTGTTAGCACCTCTGATTGTGAAAAACCAAGCAGCGGTAATAAAATTATCCAGCCTATTGTAAAGCACTTTTTTATCAAATTGAGCTTACTTTAGAGATTTTATAATGTAGAGATGATGCTGTCCAGTTCACCAGGCGATTTAATCTGTATATTCAGTTTCCGCAGTTCAAATTTTACCCGATTACCAACATTTGTTTTTGAAGCTGCATCTATAAACTCCTCAGTATTCATTACTGCCACTTTTTTGTCTGGCAAGACTGCAACAATTTTATTATTCAGATTTTTAGAATAGTAGATTTTGGGCTGCTTATTTACATCAACCACCACATCATCCTGCCCGGTAATATGAAACAAGGGCAATCCTTTAACTTTTTCAGCATCCATGTCTTTTATAACAAATTCAGCATCAATTTTTAAGGCATCTGATCGGTGATACAGAATATCGTAATTCATTAATCCTAATTGGGTTACATTTACTTTTCTAATCACTTTTAACTGAGACTTGTTGCGAGCAACGAAATCTTCATATTTTTTCATTGCTTTTTTGAATGCGTTAGGTTGAAAAACCGGAACAACCTTAAATTGAAAATCTCCATTTGAAGTTTTGAAAT
>JARGGF010000574.1 GCA_029210905.1 Bacteroidales bacterium
TTTAATTGAACTTGCATTTTTATTTCAAGATAAAAAAGTGACATCGTTAATAGAAAATATAAAGAGTGGGATAATATCGTTAAGAAAGTCAGACGATTATGCCGAACTCAATTTGTTTACAAAGGCCACAAAATTAATGTTTCCTGAGTTCAACAATAATTTTATGCTTGCAATAAAGCAAAACTTTATACGTAGTTATTCTGATGATAAAAATAGTAAAAAGGACAATGTATTGCTTTATCCTGACAGTTTATTTACTGTAAAATCTTCTATTTTGGGTGATAATTTTAGGGTATTAAACGCATTTAGAGATATTGGTATAATGAGTTACGATTTAACTTTTACCTTTAATGTAAAAACCTATGCTGTAGTAGATTATACAGCTTTATACATTGATGGGAATGGTAAGTTAATCCAGAGATACCATATTAAATATCATAATATTGCTGATAGATATTATCCATATTTTATACAAGATTTGCATGTAAACGATCTCAGAAAATCTGGAAATAACAATAGTGTCGGTTTTAGCGAAAATCTAATTTTGTTTAACGATTATGCAATTGACAGAAATGAATTCGAGCGTATAAAAAGTAAAAATAAAATAAAGCCAATAGTAGATGTTCATGATATTGATACAGAATATGATCCACAGTTCTGGAACAACTACAACATGATTATGGAAGTGCCTTTAAAAGACAAGGTAAAATCTGATTTATCGATGATTAAGGAGCTTGAGGAACAATTTAAGGAAAACAGCACAAAATCTAAAAAAAGTAAACGGGAGGCAAGGCGGTTGTCGAGATTAAAAGACAGGGTAATTAAACAAAGGAAAGCAATCAATGATTAGGAAAATAAAATTTTGGGAAGCACTAGTGCTGTTCCATCTAACAATGTTTGTTGTTGGATATGTAATGAACGAGTTGATATACAAGGCTATAAATGATAATATAGAAAACAGGAGTTTGGTTAATTTTGTAATTTACAACCAGTTGTTACAATCCTTTTTTTACCATTTAAAGTTTAGCCTGGTCAGTTTATTAATTGTTGGGGCTGCGTATCTGATGAACCTGAAAATAAGTTTTGCTAAAATTTACACGGTTCTTTTGCTTGCACAGCTGGTTTATTTTATTCCGCAATTTTTGGTGATAATTGATTATTATGTATTTAAAGATCAATTCGAAGGCACAGATATTTTTGCATCGTATACAGGGCAGTTCGATAAACTGTTTTATCTCTCTGATGAGTCATTTGGTGCAAAAATTCTTAAAAAGCTAAGCATAATTATGATGCTGTACCTAGCAGTTACTTTTTACCTTCTAAAAGTGAAAGAAGAAATCAATAGTAAGCAGAGTGCCAACCTGGTGGCCGGGGTATATCTACCAGCCTGGTTGCTGGTATTATTTGCAGATACAATGCTTGTATATATTTTGTAGATATAATTTGCCAGTATACTTTCTTTGATTCATAAAAAGATAGGTTGTGGGGAGTACTTTTATGCCTGTCAAACCTTAAAATAATTCGATAAAGCCTGGAATTTAGTTGAATTATTTAGGTATTTCGGGATTTATCCCGATTTTCAAAAAGGAATTGAAAATCAACTTATTACACATTTATTTTAACATGAAAAAACTAATACTTCCGCTCATTTTATTACTACTCACGCTGAGTGTTTTGCTAACAGCTTTCCATTTTTCTCAAAAGAGCAGGGAACGCGAGCAGGTATTTTTTGATTTTAATCCAAGTGACTTTGAGCCAATAGATACAAATACCACAATAGGTGAAAAATTGTTTACAGTGTTAATCTTCTACAGTTACGATTGTGAACTGTGTCATTACGAAGCAGAAATAATAAAGAAATGCAAAGTGCTTGATAATGTTGAATTTATATGGGTTTCATCAAACATTTCTGAGTTGGCCAAAGATTTTTACAGAAGCACGGGGCTCGATACGATGATTTTTCATATGATAGCAAGAATGGAGCCCGATTTGATCTTTGATAAATATAAAATACCCGGTACACCGTCCATAATTATATATAAAAATGGGAAATTGCTAAAAAAACGCAATGGGATGATGGATATTTCAGAACTTAATAAAATCTTTAATGTGAATGAATTGGTCAGGTAGTTTTAAGCATCAAATCAACAAAAGTTTTGTACTACAGCACGATCAAACCGACTGTGGGGTTGCCTGCTTATTATCAACAATAAGGTTCTTTGGGGGCAATTCAAGTTTCGATGAGCTTCGAAGATTAAGCGGGACAAATCGTTTTGGAACAAGTTTACTAGGATTATTCGAAGCAGCACAAAATCAAGGACTTGAAGCAGAGGCTGGAGAAGCAGACCTATCGTTTTTGCGTGGCGTCGACAATCCTGTCATCCTTCATTTTCATTTAAAAAACAATTTACAACATTATGTTGTTTATTTTGGCGAGGTAAATAATAAACCAATTATTGGCGATCCGGGTAAAGGAGTTGTTCTAATGGAATGGGCAGAGCTACTGGAATATTGGAAATCAAGAGCTTGCTTGTCTTTAAAACCAGGAAAAGATTTTGTGCAGGAAAATACTATAAAAAAACAGAAAAGAAAATGGCTAGATGAATTAATTAATTCAGATAAACAAATATTGATAACCGCATTTGGATTAGGTGTTTTGTTATCCATTTTTGGAATGAGCCAATCTGTTTTTAACCAGATTTTACTTGATAAGATTTTACCACAAGGGCAGATGAATAAAATATTGGTTGCCATTGTACTGCTTGGGCTTGTTTTGTTTAGCAATACAGTTTTTCGGATGGGACGGCAATATATCCTTGCCCGTCAGGGAAAAGAATTTAATTTACGTGCCATTAAATCATACCTCGAAAAATTATTCCAACTCCCCAAAAGTTTTTTTGATAACAGGAAAACCGGCGATTTGGTTTCACGTTTAAACGACAGTTCTAAAATACAATACTTTGTTACCCAGGTTTTTGGGAATTTAATAATAGATATTCTTATTATTCTTGTAGCAGTTGTTTTTCAGTTTTTTTACCTTAAAGTTGTTGGCCTGATATCCCTGCTTTTTATAGTGACTTTTATAGTGATATTTTACTTATTCATTCCGGCAATAAAGCAACTGCAACGTAAAAGCATGGAGGAATACGCTCATTCTGAAAGTACTTACATCAATTCGTTGCAGGGTATAGAGACAATAAAAAGCCGTTCACTGTTGTCAGCATTTTTGAACCGCAATATGATTGCTTTTGAAAATTTTCAACAAACAAGATACAAATTGGCTATTAAGTCAACATCACTTGGATTTTGGATTGAAACTTCCGGAATTTTCTATTTGTTAGCTGTACTCTCTATCTGTATTAGTTTCTATGTTAAGGGCAATTTTACAATTGGCAAAATTATAGCCCTTTTGGGTATAACATCAATTATAATTCCCGCATTGTCAAGAACAATTTTAAGCTCAATAAGTTATCAGGATTTTTTGATTGCTTTTGATCGACTTTTTGAATATGATTTATCTAAAAAAGAAATCATTAAAGGAAATCTTGAGATAGAAAAGTTTGATCATCTGAAAGTTATTAAACTTTCTTATCGCTTTCCTGGTCAGCTTAATCTCTTAAAAGAAATTACTTTTGAAATAAAAAAGGGTGAAATATTAGCTGTTCTTGGAGATAATGGGTGTGGAAAAAGTACACTACTTCAGATTATTCAAAAGTTTTTAGTTCCGAAAAGTGGTGAAATAATTGTTAATGGTATCAATATTAATGATATAGCAAATAATTCCTGGAGAAAAAATATTGGAGTATTACCACAAAATATACCTATATTTAACGATTCCATTTTTTTTAATATAACAGGAGAAGCCCCCACGAAAGAAAATTTTGAAAGTTTGAAGCAGTTTAGCAAAGAATATGGATTTGACAGTTTCTTTTCTTCTTTTCCTGATAATGTATTTTGTATGATAGGAGAAGAAAACCTCAGGCTATCTGGTGGGCAAAAACAGATGCTTGGTCTGGCAAGGGCTTTATATCATAATCCGGATTTACTGTTACTTGATGAACCCACAGCGGCTATGGATTTAGAAAGCGAGAAGTTTACAATTGAATTATTGAAAAAATTGAGCAATAAAAAGGCTATCCTTGTAATTAGTCATCAGTTCCATTTGATGAAAAATTTTGCAGACAGGATCTATTTGATAGAAAATGGAAATATTGTTGCAAAAGGAACTCATAATGAATTAATTAG
>JARGGF010000575.1 GCA_029210905.1 Bacteroidales bacterium
AAATTATTCCTAAAAGAGCAAAGCCTGACAAGCCTACTATCATAACAAATATAATAAACTATACAAAGCAAATAGGCAGAGAAGATCTTGAATTTGAACTAAACAGGGGTAATGAAATCAATTTTGCTGATAAAAACAGTATAGATAAATGGTTCAAAGGCTTTACAAAATTTATGAACGAAGTTGGCTTTGCTTTTTTTGACAGTTTTAAAACTGAAGCAGAGTTTGATGAATGGTTCAACGCTCCAGTTATAAATGGAACATATGATTTTACAAAAGGTTTGCTATGGAATGATTCAATAAGTGGATTAGTAGCTGCTAAATTGGTAAATAATCCTAAATATGAAGATCTTTATTTAATATGGAAAAGAGAACTCATAAAAGCAAATGAAGTGACGGTAGTTGATGAATTGGAAAAAATAAAATATTATTTGGACAATATGGCATTATAGACTATGATAATTTACTCTGTAGTTCCCTTAATGTGCAAGTATAGCACTGCCGCTGCATAGCTCAAGTCTGAGCGGCAGCGAAACTAAGCTGAAGGCGATCTCACGACCGACAGGGAGTATACTTGGACTCAAAATACCAGATGGTTCTAACTGCGAACATTGCACATCACAAGGGAAGAATTCAATAAAAAATATAAAGATTTTTTGCTATTCAAAAAACTCCATTGATCTCTTACTGTCAAAAGCTTTAGCAGTGGCGCAGGGCTTGCACCATTGTTTCGGATCAAATAGATGTGTACCTATTTTTCTATCCTTTTTTCCCATTCATCAGGGTTTTGGTAAGTACAGAAAACTGCCTTAACGCTTACTGTTTTTTGGCTTTCCAATACCCGAAAATGAATCAGATATGGGAATTTGTCCACTTTCATGCAACGGATATCATCATAACGGACGGCAATGACTTTATAATTATTATTGCAGAAATCCGAAATGTTTATCTATGGTGTTGTAAAATCGTTTACCAAGTCCAGGCATTTTAGAGTTATAGTAATCAATGGCATTTTGGATATCGTCGAAAGCTTCTGGCTCTATTTCAAGGGAAAATTTCGAAAGCATATCAGACTTTTAATTTGTGTTTAACTTCTTCCCAATTATGTGGGCGCGAAGTGTCTTTCTTGCTGGCCTTTATGCGCTGTCTTACTATGTTTTTGTGTTCTTCCTGAATTTCATAATCAGTATCTGAGGTTTCCTGCAATACTTCTTGAAGCTTGATTCTATCCTCTGGTGATAACTGTTTTACAATATCGACTATTTGTTTAAAACTGAGCGGTACATTTAATTGTATATGGTGTGTACTCATAATCCACGTGCTATTTGTTCGATTTATTTTTACATAATGAAGACTTTTTTCACAAATTTGACTGATATTTTTCTTTGTTTTTGCAAAAAAAATAAAAGTTAGTATTCATTAACAAAACAAATATACCGAATCTGGATAAAATAAACAAGATTCATTCACTTTGTAGCAAGGATGTCTTTTTTAATGTATGGGGTAGTTATGTAGCGCAGCTTTCCAAAGTTGCGATTCGGGGCACAGCTTTGGAAAGCTATGCTACTAGCATATTTTCAACGAAATCACTTGTTATTCGGATGGAAAAGTGCCAAAAAAATTTAAAAACGAGTGCCCTGCACTTTGTAAAGAAGTCAAATATTGTTATTTACATTTTATTTAGGATTTGCCATCGTGGTTGGTTAGTTATTGCACAGAGTACCACAGAGAAACACAAAGTTTCACAGGGAAATAAATTCTCTCCCGATGCTCGGGACAAGTTGTTACTCTCTGTGAAAAATCTCTGTGACACTCTGCGATACAGTGTTTTAGAAATTAAATATTAATCATATAAAATCATAATAATCAGCAATATCAGTGTAGCATTAGCAGGATAAAAGACAAAAGAAAAGAAGCTGGAAGGCCGATGACTGGATTAAAAAAATCCGTCAAGATCAGTTTAATCCGCATCATCCGCGTTCCATTAACTAATAAATATTAGGCACAGGTCGTGGTCTAAAAAATCATCTTTGGTCAAATACTCCCAATTCCGTAAATTAGTGCCATAATTCATGTTAAAATTATACAGATGAAGCAAAAATATACAATTGCCGGGGCTTTGGTTTTATTAATTGCCGTGTTAGCTATTATGTCGTGGGACCTGTTTTTTAAAATCGAAAACCAGACAGGTAACCAGTACGAATATAATCTGGACAAACTTAAGCAGGTGGATACCAACATGCTTTGCTACAAAGAAAATATTGATGTTGAAGTACCAGGTAAAAAAATTCGAGGACTGGCAGTAGATAAAGATGATAATATTTACGTCACAACTGAAAATAATGTAATCATATACAATAACAAAGGAGAACAAACCGCTACTTTTACTACTTCTCAAACTGCCAATTGTATCAGTATTGGCCCAGATGCTACTATCTATGTGGGTTTTAAAGATCATATTGAAACCTATAACCCTGCTGGAGAACTTATTGCAAAATGGGATACCATTAACTCCTCAGCTTACATTACCAGTATTGCAGTTGATGAAACATCAGTTTTTCTGGCAGATGCCGGCAATAAAGTGGTTCAACAATTCAATCATAAAGGTCAATTAATCAACCAGATAGGTAAAAAAGACAAAGAAAAAGGCATACCCGGTTTGTTTATCCCCAGCCCCTATTTTGATGTGCTGATTGGGCGCGATGGCGAGCTGTGGGCAATCAACTCAGGAAGGCATGCTTTTGAGGCTTATGATAAGCAAGGCAACTTAAAATCTACCTGGAAACGCACATCAATGGAGCTGGATGGTTTTAGTGGTTGTTGCAATCCTTCGCACGTTGCCATGTTGTCAGATGGTTCTTTTGTTACCAGCGAAAAAGGCATTGAACGAGTAAAAATTGTTTATGCCAATGGCGATTTAAAATGCGTGGTAGCCAAACCCGATCAATTTGTTGAAGGCACAACAGGTCTTGATTTGGCTGTTGATTCAAAGGACAGGATATTGGTGCTTGATCCAGAAAAAGGGATGGTGAGGATATTTGAAATAATTTAAAACCCAATCTGCTTGTTGTTTATGTTAATATAGTAATAGAAAAGAATATAGTTATATAAAGTTTTTATTTTGCCACCTCTTTTGCATACAGTAAATTTGAAATAATAATCAAATCCTTACTGTTATGAAATCTAAAATTGCATCATTTTCTTTATCCTATCTGTTTTTGCTGTTTGTAATTTTCTTCCCGATTGAAATACAAGCTCAGTTTGTAAAAAAAGGAGTCTTGTTCCGAAATTTAATCTCCCACTCAAAGGGCGATACGATAGAGATTTATGGAAAAAGGCTTAACCCGTCTACTTTTTCAAATCAATATCTTATCGATGACAATTCTTTGCGATTTATTGATGAAAAAAAAATTGACCTGATTGGCCCCGAATATGATTTTTGGGACGAATTATGGTTTAATGAAAGAGCCACAGAAATAAAAAAGAATGGATGGGAATATGAAAAAATTCTGCGCGAAGATGCAAAAGAATTTAACAATCAACTCATCCAAAATTACCTTATTTATTATGATGATTTTTTTTATGATTATCTGTATCATCTTGTAAATAAAATACATCCAACAAAATTAATCAAGAGCAAGCCTGCAGGTTTTGGTATTTTATTAATGAAGTCGAATGAAAGTAAATCAATTGTTTTTGATAATGGATTGATTATTCTCACAACAGGTTTAATTGCACAAACAAAATCTGAGGAGGAACTTGTTAAAATTCTTGCTAAATGTATATCACATATTGTTTTAGAGCACAATTTACTAAATTTGAAACAACAAATTACACTTCAAAACAGAGCGGAATTCTGGGGAATGACTGCCGGCGTTGTTTCTTCCGCTGTAATGGCATATAGTAGTGTAAACAACGACAATAACTATTCAGCAGGAGAAATATTTTTAACTGGGGCCTCTGCCTATCTCCTTACAAAATCTATTCTCGAAAATATTGGTGCTGATTATTCAAGAGATCAGGAACTTGAATCTTCCAAAATTGCTGAGGATTACTTTAAAATTAATAGAGACAAATTTACAATGAGCGATGAAGATTATAATCTAAAGATTTCAAATATAATTAGTTACACTTCCTGGCAGTACTATAATAGTCTTGAGTATTATAAATCACTTGATTTAATAAACCGAATAAAGAACGATGGAAAACTAACACAGGAAGACTATTTATTGTTGATTAAACT
>JARGGF010000576.1 GCA_029210905.1 Bacteroidales bacterium
AATTCGAAATTATCAATATGAATCTTGTCACCTTCATTTGGGATTTCCTCGTGATAATGTAAGATATATCCTGCAATTGTTTCAAATTCGTCGGTTTCTGGAATACCCAGATTGTATTTTTCATTAATATAGTCTATTTCTAATCTGCCTGAAAATATATATTCGTTTTCAGATACTTGTTCTTCTCTAAAATCATTAGAATCGTGTTCATCCTCAATTTCTCCAAAAATCTCTTCCATTATATCCTCAATGGTTACAATACCAGAGGTTCCGCCAAATTCATCCACAACCAATGCAATGCTTTTGTGTTCACGCATAAAGGAGTTAAGTAACTTATTTGCTGACATAGTTTCGGGCACTATCAGTAAATTTTTAAGCATAGATGATATATTTGTTGGATTTCTAAAAAGATCAGAAGATTGGGTATATCCAATAATATTATCGATAGTTTCCTTGTAAATTAGTATTTTTGAAAAGCCTGTTTCTATAAATTTTTCTTTAAGTTTTTCAATTGAATTGTTAAGTTCCAGAGCCTCAATTTCGTTTCGTGGAATTATACACTCCCTTAGCTTTACTTTTGAGAAATCAAGTGCATTCTGAAAGAGCTTTATATCGTGTTCTATCTCATTTTCTGTCTCGTTAATATTTATGCTTTGATCAATAATATGGTCAAGATCAATAGTCCCAAAAACTACATTTTCCTGCTTATTATTAATTCGTACATTAAAAAAAATGCTCAACAAAAAGGATGAAATTCCCATAGCAATTTTTGCCACGGGATAAAGCAGGTAATATACGATTGCAACGGGCAGCGCAAACAGGTTCAAACTTTTATTTGGGTTTATTCTAAAAAGAGTTTTGGGTAAAAATTCTGCAGTAACCAATAT
This sequence comes from Bacteroidales bacterium, assembly GCA_029210905.1. GTDB lineage: Bacteria > Bacteroidota > Bacteroidia > Bacteroidales > NBLH01 > NBLH01. Next base: position 888 of record JARGGF010000576.1, read on the forward strand.
TATTAAGGTAGAAATAATGGTTTGAATAATCAGTATGGCAAATTCCGAATTAATATTAATAGCTGTAATCAGGGGTTTTAATTCAATGGCCATTAAATAACCATAAATTACCAAAGCTGCATTATTGCCCACAAGCATTGTTGCAATGTATTGCCCTGGATTTTTAAGCAGAATAGAAACCAGTTTCGACCCATAGGTGCCTTGTTTTTTATCAAGTTCAATTCTTAGCTTGTTCGCAGACACAAAAGCTATTTCGAGCCCCGAAAAAAAGGCTGAAAATACAAGGGATAAAAGAATGAATATAAAATTGGTGTTCAAGATTTTTTGTTTTTATCCTGTTTGCTCATATAATTTCTAAGCAGGAACATTAAGAATGCAACTATGGCAAATATAAAAAATAAAAACGATTCATTAAATCCGGAAATCCATGTTCTGTGGATTGCTGCAATGAGGCTCATGATTGATACAGCCATCCATAAGTGTTTCATAATTAGATGATTATTTTCTTTTTAATTGTTTTTTGTCTAACTGAGGTTTTTCTTTTTGTTTTGGTATAAATTTATCTGGTTTTTCTTTAGTTGCTTGTTTATTTTGTATGGAATTATCCGAGGGGGTCACTTCAAATTCGTCGCGGAAAAAGATTCTTCCGTTTACATCAATAAACTGATAAATAGTGAATTCAATATTTGATTCAAAACCTCCTTTGCCATTAATTACCGTCCCATCAGATTTGGTAATCTGTACCAGCTCATTGGTGAAAATTTTCTTTTCATTATCATCACCAAAAAGCTTTTGCGTTTTCAAAATATCGCCATTTATATTTGAGATGACCACATTCCCCATGGCCTCCCAGGTTCTTTTTGAGCGGTAGTAAATAGCTTTGTTAGCAGTCATACTAGTCTCAATTTTATCATTTTCATCAAACATTACAATGCTGATTCCTTTCGGAAATTCCATGTAAGGCTCTATAGCATCATCATAGCTTTTTACCAGATTGGCTTGTAGTTTTCCTTTATTTTTTCCATTTTCTGTATAGGTAGTCCGCATGTTTTCGATAGTAACAGTTGGGATATCACCACCGCCATCAAACGTGTTTAGTACCGGAAGTTCTTCTGAGCAAGAAAAAAGCATTGCTGCTGATACTATTACCAGCCATGCAATGCCTTTAATTTTTTTAATAATCATAATAACTATTGCGGTTTGTTAAAACCTGACAGTAGTGGTTTCATTTATCCAACATCCTACCGTAACTGTTTTTCCTTTTGTAACTCCTATCATGAATGCTTTCTCCGCATTAGGAAAACCTCCTGAATATCTACCAATCAGTGCATTTGCAGCATCAGCAATTGAAGGATCAATAGATCTTGCTTTTACTAGTTTATCAACTGCCACCCAAAAGCCTACATTACCCAATTCGCCTTCGGGAGAAGTAAGTTGCGAACATCCGCTTGATGCATACATAGTAGCAATTAAAAGATAAGGGGCACCATAGTTGCTTTTTAGCGAGGCAGCTTTTAATGCCAATGTTCTGGCTTGTGATTTTTGTCCCATTTCATTAGTCACCTGGGCTAATTTAAAGTAATATTTTGCCTTCATAGTATCTTCAGTAGCTAGTTTTATGGCTTCATTTAAATACTCTGAGGCTACATCATACTCTTTTTTCTTAATAAAGTCAGCTGCTCTTGCATATTTTGATACATCAGATGGCTCCAGTTTATCTAATTGAATGGCTACATCAAAAAATAACTGGCTGTCAGTGCACTCTTTTCTATCAAGCATACCAGCAATTTTTTTCAACAGTTCCACGTCCTCTTTGTTTGCATCAAATTTCTTTTGATAGGCGGGAACTAAAGCTTCACAAGTTGATGCCGGGCTGTTTGAGAAAATAGCATCCACACCATCGATGGCTGTTTTTGTGACAGAATTTTTGGGATCAAGCTTTGCCCTTTTATCTAGTATTTCACTGATTCTTGAATAATTATCAACCAATATGGCTGCATCAATTTTATCTGCCCTGAACATGCCATCAGTTGCCTGCATAAATGTTAGCAATACAGCGTCTTCTGAGTCTACACCCTGCAGTTTAACTGATTCATCAAACATTTTGTAAGCCTGTTCAAAAGCTGTTTGCCTGAATTTAAGTAAATCAACTGCTTTTCTTCCCAAGATGTAACCTTTTGGATATTTTTTACTATCGCCAAAAAATTTAATTCTTTGGTCGTACAACATCATCAGCGTATCTATCCATTTATCTTTTGTAGCGGCATCCTTTTCTTTGTTGTATTTAAATTCTACTATGTCTGTACCTTTTGCATAAGTAGTCCTTGATGCCCTGGGATAATAATGAAATAAAGCATTCCAATGTGGATAGGCGGCAGTCCAATTTCCATTTTTTGTAGTTTGTTGCAGTAAGGCAATGTTTTTAATACACTCAAGACTGTCAGCTCCAAAATCGGTTTTATCGCCCATGTATTCTCTTATTTTATGCTTTTGTTCGATAATAAGCGGCCTTAAACCAGTAAGATCTTTTGCTTTTCTAAGTCTCTTATATTCAAACACTTTTGTATTTTCATCGGTAAGTGCCCCTACTTCAAATGCTACCAGATCATCTATTGCATCATCCAGCTTTTTTAGCACGTTTCTATAGTCTGCAACTGCTTTAGGAGAAAGATCTTTGATGCTCGGGTTAAATTTAAGCTCATTGTTCAATTCCTCAAATTTTTCGTTAAAAATTTCCTCAGCTTCAGTCTGCTGGGCCATCACATTTCCCCCAAACAAGAAAACCAATGATAAAATAAAAATAAACGACACAATTCTTGTTTTCATAACCACTATTATTTGTTCAACATTTTATATTTTCAATTTATTGACTGCATAAATTCCTTATGCATTATTATTAGTAGAATTTTCTTTTAATAAACCAGGTCGATTGAAGCGAAATGTTTAAATGAAACTGAAAGAAATCCTCTGTTAGAATATCTTCTCCCGGAATAGACCTTTTGTTATAAAGGACTGATAGATTTATAATTGCACCACTCTTTAATGGTAATCCAAGGCCTACGCTACCACCAACTTGTTTCAGCTGTTTATCGCTTACCATTAAATAAGAATTGGTAAGATTAAATCCTGCCCTGTAACGTACTAATTTTAAATATTTAGTAGAACTATAATCTGGCGTGTATTCAAGGCCAGCTGAAATCCTTTGATTGTCGGTAAAATTCTGTTTTTCACCGAAGAAGGTGCTGGTAGACCATTTTTCAACCTGATAATCACCTGCCAGCTCAAGTTTTTGATTTAATAATACCGAGGCACCAATTCCATAGCTTTGTGGTAATATCAAAGCACCACT
>JARGGF010000577.1 GCA_029210905.1 Bacteroidales bacterium
GGCAAGGAGGATCCTACGCTGAAAATTGGCCAGTCAAACGATCTCAAATCTAATATCTCATCTCTCAAATCTGACAATTACGTTTGGGCCCTAAAAGACATCAACCTCGAAGTAAAACAAGGCGAAGTACTGGGCATTATTGGTAAAAACGGCGCGGGAAAATCCACCCTGTTAAAATTACTCTCACGCGTTACCGGCCCCACCACCGGGCAAATAAAAGTAAAAGGCCGCATAGCCAGCCTGTTGGAAGTGGGTACCGGTTTTCATGGAGAACTTACTGGCCGAGAAAATATTTTCCTTAATGGCGCCATAATGGGCATGACCAAAAACGATATCCGCCAAAAACTCGATGAAATTATTGACTTTGCAGGTGTAGCAAAGTATATTGATACTCCTGTAAAACGATACTCTTCTGGCATGTATGTACGTTTAGGTTTTTCGGTAGCAGCACATTTAGAACCAGATATTTTGGTAGTGGATGAAGTTTTGGCAGTAGGCGATGCCGAATTCCAGAAAAAAGCCATTGGCAAAATGCAGGACATTTCAAGCGGAGGGGGAAGGACGGTGTTGTTTGTGAGTCATAATATGACCGCTGTTAAAAATCTATGTAAAACAGGAATAATGCTTAAAAATGGAACTGTTGATTATTCCGGAGAAATAAACGAAGTAGTAAATTGCTATTTATCTGATGAGTCAGTTGAGAGTATACTCAATAACTATTGGATCTTTGAAAATGCCCCGGGAAATGAATCGATAAAGGTAAAAAGTGCTTTTGTTTTATTCGACAATGAAAGAATTACTATAAAAAGTTCCTTTGAAATTGTTACCGAATTTTGGAATCAACTTGAAAATACTAGGATAAATGTTAGTATGGTGATTTGGGATGTAAATCAAAATCCTGTATTTAATATTACCACAAATAGTGTACTTCTAAAAAAAGGATTAAATAAAGCGGTCTTTCACATACCGCAAAATCTAATGAATGATGGAATTTATAAGGTTCAGAATTACTTCGTTATTGAAAGCTCAACACCAGTTTTTATCCATGATAATGCATGTTCATTTGAAATATTTGAAGATAGATTAGAAAGTAGCTGGCATGGAAAGTGGATTGGTGCGGTGCGACCTACATTTGTTAAATCAGATATTTTTCCAATTGAATCGGAAGTATAAATTACTTATACTGTCAACAACAAAAACCATGAATCCAAAATTATTAGCTAAAAAAGTAATACATCGGTTCTCAAAATTTATTAATAAAAAAACAGATTTTCTTGTTCAGAATAAGAAAAAAAGAATAAAAAAGTGTTACATCTGTGGTGAGGAGTTCGAAAATTTTTACAAATATCGTATAAATAAAGAGTTAGACCTTGCATTTAAATATTTCGAAATTGTTGGTAGTGATATAGAAAATTTTGGATGTTATTATTGCAATTGTAATGATAGAGATAGGCATTTATTTATGTATTTCGACAAACTTAATATTTGGGATAAATTTAAAAATGCCCGAATTTTACATTTTGCACCTGAAAAACCTATGGAGAATAAAATTGAGCAACTTTTACCTGTTGAATACATTAAATGTGACTTGCATCCTAAAGATAATTGGAGAAAAATTGATATTACAAAAATAGACTTTGAAGCAGATTATTTTGACATTTTAATTTGCAACCATGTAATTGAGCATATTCCAGATCATTTACAAGCATTGAAGGAAATATCCAGAGTTTTGAAAAAAACCGGTTTTGCCATATTACAAACACCCTATTCTAAATTATTGTACAATCATTTTGAAGACCCCAACATTAACACTGATGCATTAAGACTCACGTTTTATGGGCAAGAAGATCATGTACGCATAGTTTCAAAAAGACAATTTGTTGATGAATTGTCACTTTATTTTACCTTGAATATTGTGAAGAATGAAAATTTATTCAGTAATGAAGAGTGTTATCGATTTGGGGTTAATAATAAAGAAGATTTGATAATGGTTTTTAACAGTAAAATGAAAGAATGAATAAACCTATAACAGTAACTCAACCATCACTACCTGAATTAGAGGAATATACCGAATTGTTAAAAACAATATGGGAAAGCAAAATTATTACCAATAACGGGGATTTTCACAAACAGTTTGAAATAGAATTGGCCAAATATTTGAAAATTCAAAATATTTCACTCTTTTCGAATGGAACTTTGGCCTTGATAGTTGCTTTAAAGGCACTCAGGATTACAGGTGAGGTAATTACTACCCCATACAGCTTTGTGGCATCAACACATGCACTGCATTGGAATGATATAAAACCTGTTTTTTGTGACATTAACGAACATGATTTTAACATCAATCCAGATAAAATTGAAGCACTGATAACTCCCAAAACAACAGCAATCATGCCTGTGCATGTTTATGGAAATCCTTGCAACAAAGAAAAAATACAAAAGATTGCAGATATTTATGGTTTGAAAGTGATATACGATGCTGCGCATGCCTTTGGCGTTGAATGCAACAATAAGAGTATTCTAAATTGGGGAGATTTATCTGTGCTAAGTTTCCATGCAACAAAAACATTTAATACAGTGGAAGGTGGAGCCATAGTAACAAATGACGAAAAACTGAAAAAAAGAATTGATTATCTTAAGAATTTTGGTTTTGCCGACGAAACCACTGTAATTGGCTACGGAATTAATGGGAAAATGAATGAGTTAATCGCTGCTTATGGGCTGTTACAATTAAAATCAATTGATACCCAAATTGAAAAACGAAAACAAAATGTTAATTTCTATCGAAAACTATTAACTAATATTGAAGGAATTACGTTTTTAAATGATTTTGAAAATATTAAGCACAATTTCACCTATTTCCCCATTTTAATTGATAAGAATAAATTTGGAAAAACAAGGGAACAGGTTTATGAAAAATTAAAAGAGAACAATATATTTGCCCGCAGGTATTTTTATCCATTAATCAGCCAATTCAATGCTTATAAAGAATTACCCTCAGCTGCAATAGAAAATTTGCCTGTAGCAACAAAATTAACTAAAATGGTTTTGTGTTTGCCATTATATGCGGAATTGGAATGTGAAGATATTGAAAGAATTGTAAAAATAATTAGTAAAAAAAGTTCTTAGAATGGTATAGATAATAATTCAATAGATACTCAAAAAATTAAAAATCAAATTATATGATAATCGCAGGTGCAAAAGGATTTGCTAAAGAGGTTCTAGAAATTTTTAATCAACTAAATACTATAGACAATATTTATTTTTATGATGATATTAATAAGTTCAATAATTTATGTTTGTACAATAAATTTAAAATTGTGAATAATATTGAAGATGCAGCAAACATTTTTAATAATATTGATAAAAATTTTGTATTAGGAATAGGAAATCCATTATTAAGATATAAATTAACTAAAAAGTTTGAAGATATTGGTGGATCGATAAGTTCAATAATTTCGCCTTATGCTAGAATTGGGAGTTTTGGAAATTTAATTGATGGAGGAGCTAATATAATGACTGGAACAGTTATAACAAATGATATTACACTAGAAAAAGGTGTACTCATTAATTTGAATTGTACAATTGGGCACGATAGTTTTATAGGTAGATTTTCTGAATTATGCCCAGGTGTTCATATTTCAGGAAATTGTAAAATTGGAGAATTTTCATTTATAGGAACTGGCTCTGTAATATTACCAGGAGTTTCAGTTGGGAAAAATGTGATAGTAGGAGCAGGTGCAGTGGTTACAAAAGATATTGGAGATAATTCCATGGTAATTGGAGCACCTGCGAAAAAGATAAAAGACTTAGAATCAATAATATTATGAAGCTTAGCGTTTGTATGATTACTTACAATCATGAAAAATATATTGGACAAGCAATTGAAGGGGTATTGATGCAAAAAACCAATTTCGATATAGAGTTGTTAATTGGTGAGGATTTTTCTAATGATAATACCAGAAATATCTGCATGGGATATAAAAATAAATATCCTGATAAAATAAAACTTTTATTACGTGAAAAGAATATTGGAATGATGCGAAATTTCATCCAAACCTTAAATACATGCAAAGGAAAATACATAGCTCTTTGTGATGGCGACGACTACTGGACCGACCCGCTAAAGCTGCAAAAACAAGTCGATTTTTTGGAGGCAAACCCCGAATATGCGCTTTGTTATCATCGGGTAAATATTTTAACACATAACGGAATCATAACTGATGAAAATGAAAT
>JARGGF010000578.1 GCA_029210905.1 Bacteroidales bacterium
CTTCCATCGGTTCGAAGACTTACTGATAAAAGATATTTACTGTTGTAGGCATAATTTATCCTGCCTAATACTGAAAGCAGTGCATCATTATATTTGATGGTTGTTGATTCTTCCGGGGTTGATGCATTTAATGTTCTGATATAGTCAAATTTATAAACAGTACCCGTTTGCTGTGTCTCAAGCCAACTTCCTGTTTCAAAAGAAACACCAGCCACTGCGTTTATGTCATGTTTACCAAACGATTTATTGTAGGTAAATATATTTTCATTTACCAGGTTGATACGCATCTGTGTACTAATATCATTGTTAGTTTCAGCAGATCCATTTCTATGGGCAAGTTCTCCTGTCCAATCTTCATCATAATAGTAACTTACATTTGCACTTACTGAAGTCCTGAAACTTAAGCCGTCCAATAATTTTAATTTTAAGTATGCATTGGAAAATAACTTGTAGGTATCTCTAACAAATTCACGTTCAACTACTTTTGCGTAGGCATTAGTATTACTGGTGGCTCCAAGAGAAACAGTACGATCTCCAACCCCATCTCCATCTACATCTAACAGATAACCATTAAAATCATTTTCCCAGGCATAGTCGCCAATTTCTTTATTTGAATACTGTATTGTATTTGCATCATGATACAGTGGAAGCCAGGGTTGTTGCCTTATTGCATCATGCACACCAATTGGGAAGTCTCTTTTTTTAGTATACGAAGGATTTGCGCTTAAACCAAATTCAATTACATCATTTACCTTTGTTCTAACATTGAGGTTTAAGTTTATTTTTTTGTAATTGTCAGTCAGTAAAACTCCTTCGTCGTCAAGGTAAGAGCCTGAAATAGAGAAGGTTGTTTTTTCATTTCCACCCCTTGCAGCTAGAGAGTAGCTTTGAATCATACCGCCATCAAACATTAAATCTTCCCAGTCAGTTTCAGTGCCTAATAACTGAGCAAAAGCTACTTTATCTCTGGCCTCATAGTTGTCAATAGCAGCATTCTCATCAACATATTGTGCCCATTCTGACACAGTAGTTAAGCGGTTGAAATTTGGCGTAAATTTATAACCCCAGTAGGAATTAAAAGAGAAGCTTGTTTTTCCTTTTTTTCCTGCTTTTGAGGTAATCATAATAACCCCGTTTGCGCCCCTTGAACCATAAATAGCTGCTGAAGCCGCATCTTTTAATACTTCAATAGATTCCACGGTATTCATATCAATACTTCCTAAGAAGTCATCCCTAACAGGTACCCCATCCAGTACAATTAATGGTGCAGCACTTGCTGAAATGGAACCCACACCTCTTACACGAATTGTTGGATCACCACCAACTGAAGCGTCTGTCATTGAAATATTTACACCGGATACCTGGCCTATAAGCGCCTCATCTATCCGTGCTACAGGTATTTCATCCAAACCCTCGTTAGTTACTTTTGATATGGCTCCGGTCAAATGTGATTTTTTTTCCGAACCGTATCCAATAACTACCACCTCATCAATATTTTCGGCATCCTGCTCTAATTGAACAGAAATGTTCGTTTTTCCATCTACTGGAACTTCCTGCGTTACAAAACCGATGTATGAAAATATTAAAACATCATCGGCTGTAGCGTTAATTTTAAAATTCCCATCAAAGTCTGTAATTGTTCCGGTTGATGTGCCTTTTACAAGGATGTTTACACCCGGTAATGGTTCTGCTTCATTTGCAGAGCTTACATTACCTGTTATCTCTATTTCCGATTGACCAAATGTGGCTGAAAAAGGCAAAAAGATAACCATGAGCAGAATGAGCATTCTACTCCAATAATACTGTTTTTCCATAATTATTTCGCTTTTTAGATTAATGAAAATTCGAGCTGACAGGCGAACTAATCGGAAAATTATTGTGTTTTTAAATAATTCTCACTAATTTTGTTAGTTCAATATCAGTTCTTTTTTGATTTTGACATTAAAAGTTGATAGTCCTGCACGACTATCAACTTTAACTACTGTTTTTTTTTCTCATATTAGTTCCACTTATTGTTTATTAGTTAATTGATTAAATGATTCTGGCTGAATTCCAATACGCCGCTTAAATGTTTTCTCATACTGGCAGTTGCTCCTTTTTCGTCTTTGTTTTTTATAAAATCAAATATTTGCTGATGCTCATTATAGGATTTCATTGATACCCCGTCAGAACAAACCTTTAATTCTTTATATAATTGCATAATTTCAGGAGTTACAATCAGAAGCAGTGATTTAATCACGCTATTTTTTGAAGCTTCAGCAATTTTCAGGTGAAAAAGTAAATCTTCTTCAACGGCAGGATCACCTAGTTTAACTTTTTCATGAAATACTTCAAGGGCCTGTTCAATATTTTCAATATCTTGTTCAGATCTTCTTAAAGAAGCCAGCCTTGTTGCTTCTGCTTCAATTACCACCCTGGTTTCAACAAGACTGACAAAATCCCTTTTCTCGAGTTTAAGTATTCCTGTTATAAGCCCTTCAAGTGCGGTTATTCCCAAACCTGCTACTACCGTACCACTTTGGGGCAATGTCTTTAATATTCCATAAAACTCAAGTTTTTTGATCGCATCTCTTACATATGTTCTTCCAACTCCAAGTTTTTCTGAAAGTTGCCTTTCAGATGGTAATTTATCGCCGGCATTTAACTGACCTGATGATATAAGCTCTCTGATTTGCCTGATAATCATGTCCACAGGAGTTTCTATCTGTATTTCTCTAAAATTATTTATTACACTATTTCCCATTAATTTCAATTTTAAAATATTAACTGGTCTTCCTAAAACTGGTTGACCAAAATAACAAATTTTTATTCAATTTAACAAATTTTTAACATTAAAAAATCACACAAATTTTGTAAGTAGCTTTAAAACAACAATATAAGTCCTTATTCCTGAGCTCTTAATAAAAGGCTATTTAGCAATTTGCAGTAAAGGGTTTATCTGAAAATTGACTGAAAAAAGAAAATTTACTGCCAATTAGTCTTTTGAAAAATTACCTCTCACTAAAATCATTTTGGACATTTATGCTCAAAAAAAATGGATTGATTGTCAAAAAAAGCCTTTTTAAGGGTAACATTTTGGTACCAATGGTAATATATTATTAAAAACGAAAAGTTTGGTTATCAAAATTTAGGTTATTACACTGAAAACTAGATTCGTTAAAGTGCACAATTCCAGTAATTTAAATGGAGTTGTGCACAAATTAAACTATTATTTTAAAAAAGGGGCTGACATGAAGTTATTAATAAAGTGGAAAAATTTTAAGATTCAAATGCACAAATATTTAAATAGTGCTGATGAAATATTGATCTTGGCTCAAAATAAATCCTCCATTATCAATTATGAAGAGATCTTGCACAGGGTTAATACCTGGAGCCATTCCTGCCACATGTATCTGAAAAAATCTTTTGATACAGTGAATAATGAATTTGCACAAAGTTTTTATGCAGCTAAACCATATGGGTCTTATATTAAGACTGAAAACAAAGAAAAAGAATCAAAAATCTCTCACGTTTTTGATGAGCTAAAAACCAAAAGAAAACAATTAGAATATATATACAGGTTGTTAAGTGTTTGCGACGCAATAATTCAGGCAGATATTGTGGATACAGAAACACGCAAAATTTATTCTAAGAAGGAAATTATTGATTTAATTCTTGATAAACTTTATTTCTTATCTGACAATGTCTATTACCCCATCCAAACAATTTTGCGGGGGAATGGAATTATTTTAAGTAATCCTGAAGAATTGCTAAATATGGTAAAAGCTATTGAAAAAGAGGGCTACATTAGGGTTATATATTCCAGGGTTATTAATGTACAGCTTAGTTATAAAGGAAAAGAATACATTGAAAATAAAAGGCATTTTAATTTATCTGAGACAAATCAAGGTGTTGAATTGCCACTTGATATTGAATTTCAAATTGAGGAATTGAATAAAGATATTGATCACACTTGCTTAGGTAAAAATTTGTTAATAAGGGAGTTAGTCGATTTAAAATCATTGCATGCAAAGTCAAACAGAACTACCTGGACAGAGATACTTAAAAGGAAGCTGGTTGATCTTCAATCGGCACATGTTATTAATAAAGATGCCATGAAAAAAATATATTATAGCATGACTAAAGAAGAATTGAAGCATATTTAAAGAATTATTTCGGTGTAGGTATAGGTTAAAAGTGGCCATAAACGTTGTTTAATTTTAGGTTAAAACTTGGTTCGAATGAATAAAGAAT
>JARGGF010000579.1 GCA_029210905.1 Bacteroidales bacterium
CCATCTTTATAAAACCTGAAGGAGGAAAAATTCAAGGAGGGGGACAGGGGCATTGCATTTAAAATATTTGTAACTCTACCCTAATTAACTCACCCCCATCTTGCTGCGCAAGACACCCCCTCTCTGTTGGCACAAAGAGGGGGAAGCTTTTGGTAAACGATGGAGGATTTTAATATATATATGCTTTGCAAAGCCCTTTTGCAAAATAAATCAACGCCGTTTTGTTTACTTCCCCCCCTCTTTACGTAGGTAGAGAGGGGGTGGCTCACAAAGTGGGCCGTGGGTGAGTCAATTGACGATTTAACATAATACTGTTCAACTTTAAAATGCGATTGCCCTGCTTGGATTACATTCCAGGAATCAATGAATCACAAAGATTTAATAATATGCCATTCCAATTATTTGGAATATGGCTATGAGTAACAGACATTCCTTTCCAAATATCTAGAATATGGCAACGTGTTCTCAACATGCCATTCCAATTATTTGGAATATGACTGCGAGTAACCGATATGCCTTTCAAAATATTTAGAACATGGCAACGAGTCCTCAATATACCATTTCAATTATTTGGAATTTGGTAATGGCTGCTCAATATGGCCTTTTGAAAATAAATTAACAAGGATCATGTGCATTTTTCACAAGCTTCCAAAAGAAAAAGCTATGCAGCATAAGAGATAACTTCGTAAAGATATTTGCTGGTTTATTAAATTGACCAATAACATAATAACGAATAACAACAAGAGTAGAACCTTATTTATTTGTCAACTGATGCACCTTGAAACAGGATTAGAAACTAAATCCAATCCCTACATTCCCTGCAAAATATAACTTTGGGTCCATTTTCCAGAAATTACTTGATGGGGGATCAAGAAATATCATTGGCGAAACAACTATCTTAAAAAAAATACCACCAGTGGGTTTTTGAAAGCGGTAGCCAATTCCGGGAACTACATATAAGTATTTATCAGACAAATCATTACTGCTTAAAAAACTTTTGTAATGATCGATATATGGAATTACTGTAAGGCTATATTCTACATGTGAATTTCCTTTTCCAGTAAACAAGTTTACTCCTAATGGCATTGCAATTCCATCCTCAAGGATAGAAAAACCAATTCTATAACTGAGCGTAAATTTTTTCTTCTGATGAAAAATTTTGTCGTAATTTATCGAGTAAAATGCCCCTTTTGAAGCAAAGTCAACATAAGTTGTATTTTTTGAATAAAACGTGCTGTCTTTTTGTTGGCTCCATCCATAATTTACAGACATGCAAATGCTTAATGCAATAAAAATTAACAGTATTGCATTTGGTTTTTTATACAGATCCTTTTTCATCCTTTTGTTTTGAAATCATTCTGGTTGAAGCAGCTTATAATACACAGAAAATTATTATATAGTTTTCGAAATCAGCTCAGGAAAACACTGTTGATTTAATGTATCAGAAAGTGTTTTTGAAACCTTATTGTAAAATCTTCTTTGTTTAAATCCTAAAACCCACTGTATCCCCTTTACAGCATTGGTAAAAAAGATTTCATCAGCAGCCATAATGTCCTCTATTTTAACAACTTGCTCATCCTGGACTGAAAAACCTTTCTTTCGGGCCAATTCAATAATTTTTTGCCTCATAATTCCTGGCAAACAACCTTCCCTTATCGAAGGTGTTAATATGGTTTTCTCTTTCACCACAAAAATATTCGAACTAATCCCTTCAACAATATTGCCCTTTGAATTTAATATAATACATTCATCCAGGTTGTTATCCCTCTTAAAAATTCCAGCTATCACAAAAAATATTGAGCTGGTTAATTTTACCGTAGAAAAGTTATTGATGGGTTTTAAATTTTCTTCATACAAGTCAATATGCATGCCTTTGTAATTAAGTTCATAGTTATCAACAGGCAAACTACTGCATTGCATAATGTATTCAGTTTCATCACCATCGGGCATATAAAAACCACCAGATTGGCGGTACACGCTCATTCTGATCCGTGCCCCTTTATATAGCTTATTTTTAATTAATAATTTGGAAATTTCACGCTGCAAACCCATAGTATCAATACTAAACCTGACCGGAACTTCCATTTTTAGTAATTTCATACTTCTGATCAATCTTTCCATATGTTCATAGAAAAACTGCACTTTATTACCAGAAGCATGCATGGTTTCAAAAAGTCCATCACCATATTGAAAAGCACGATTCTCAATATTCAGTTTGAATTCGCTCTCAGCAATTATCTTTCCGTTGTAACTGATATATTGAATTGTTGTATTATCCATTTTAATTTTTATAGCTATGCTATTAAATACGAATACTCCGTATTTTTAATCGATTCAAATAAATTACTATTACCCGGTACTTTAATTCCAGTCAGCCCAACTTTTTCAGCTGCAACTATGTCCCTGTCAGAATCTCCAATCATAAATGATTCAGCAACATTAATATTATACAAGGCGATAGCCTTTTCGAACAACAATGAATCAGGCTTTCTGCAAAGACATTTCGAAATATCTGAATGGTGTGGACAATGAAATGCAGATTTAATAATTACCTCTGAATTAAGAAACAATTCCAGCAGATAATCATTTAATTTAATTACGTCCTCGTTACTATACAATCCTTTTGCTATTCCTCCCTGGTTAGTAATAATTAAGAAAATAAAACCTTTTTGCTGCAAAATTTTTAAGCTCTCAATTACACCTTTATTTAAAACGAAATCCTCTTTCCGATGGATGTAATAAGCAACAGAATTGTCATTTATTACTCCGTCACGATCGAGAAATATTGCTTTAGCTTTTTCCATAAATAGCTAATAATCAATTTATTAAGATTAATTCAGCAAATTGGTATAAAAAACTTCAAATAATTCAGGTTTAAGTAACAGCGGAAATAAAAATCCAAATATTGCACCTGTTATGTGGGCATCATGGTTAATATTATCTTTATTTCGTTTTCCCATAAAATGGGAGTATACCAGATAAGCAAGTCCAAAAATATACCCTGGAATAGGTATAGGAATAAAGAAAATATAAATTCCAATTTTAGGATCAAAAAATATTCCGGCAAATAAAACAGCAGCCACAGCACCTGAGGCACCCACAGAATTATACCAATGATCGTTCTTGTGTTTTATAATTGAAGGCACTGATGAAACAATTGCACCTAATATATAAAGCAATAAATAGAGCAAGAGCGCATGATTAAAGTATGCATGTAAATATTGTTCAACATATTGTCCAAAAAACCACAAGGTTAGCATATTAAATATAAGATGGCTCCAGTCAACGTGCAACATGGCATGTCCTAAAATCCTGAAATATTCCTTTTTGTTAACCACCATATAAGGATTCAGTTTTAGCTTATCGAAAAGCTCACTGCTTCGCCAGGCTGCAATTGAAACCATGGATGTAAAAGCTATTATGAATATTGTTATACTCATTTTACAAAAAATATTATTTAATTTACAGACTGGCAAAATTAATAAAAATCCATCAGCCAGCTTGCATTATTAGTAAACAAAAGAGGAAGGTTGATAAAAAAGGTCTGATTGAGAAGTTATATTTCTAAAAAACTAAAAACTTCTGCTTATTGCTGAAATTAGCAACCGACAGGTATTTATAATCTTTATTCTGCAATATAATTGATCCCAGCCAATGTAGAAGTATCTTTACAATGGCCGGGATTTTTAGTGTTAAAAATTAATAACTATGCATTGGATGGTTTTCCCACATGTCCTTCATCATCAGTTTCCCGATACAATTTTTCAAGTTTAACATGGTATTTATCCTTTAAGAACCTTCTTTTAAGCTTTAAAGTAGGAGATAATTCACCAGTTTCCGGCAGCCATTCCTGGCAGGTCAACTCAAACTTTTTTAGTTGTTCATGCCTGCCAAGTTGCTGATTATAAATCTCAACTTCCCTATGAATTCTTTCAAAAACCTGAGGAATTTGAATTAAATCTTTGTTATCCCTGTATTTAATGTTATGTATGGAACACCAATCGTGTAAATATTCAAATGATGGACAAATAATGGCAGCAGCATATTTTTCGTCGGCACCAACTACCATAATTTGTTCAATAAAAGGTGATTCTTTAAACTTATTTTCAACTACCTGCGGAGCAACATACTTTCCTGTTGAAAGCTTAAACATTTCCTTTTTCCTATCTGTTATCTGTAAAATTTTCCCTTCATGCAGTACACCAATATCACCAGTATGAAACCAGCCTT
>JARGGF010000057.1 GCA_029210905.1 Bacteroidales bacterium
GGGACTGGAATTACTGTGGATATATCCCAAAGTCGATAATGAAAAAAACGTTGAAGTGTTATTTTCGGAATCACTGGTTACGATTGTTAAATTGCTATATTGTTAAATTGCTGAAATTAAACAATTTAACAATATTATCAAGAAGTTATGCATGCTTGCGATTTGCTTTTACAGACTAACTGTTTTAGTGAGTTCAGAAAATATGTTCCCATTTCATCCGCCTATAAATATATATCATCCGCCTGCCCAAATGATTCATCCGCCTGCTCAAATGTTTTATCCGCCTGCCCAAATATTGCTTCCGCCTATCCGTTTGTTTCATCCGTCATACTTTTTTAAGCATTCTAATGCTCAATTACTACATCCGCCTTCACCTATATATCATCCGCCTGTATATTATTGATTTTTGCAATTATAAAATGCCGAAAGAAATTACATTACGTTACATCTTACTAATTACCACGTAATTAGATGAACCTATTTTGATTGGCTTCAATTTTTTTTACGTATATATTTTATTTTTAAAAAATAACTTTTATATTAGTCCACTAAACGTTATAATATTACTAATCACAAAAATTAATTTTATGGCTAATAAAAAAGAAATTACCCGAAATTTTAAATCAACCGACAGCGAATTGATTCAGCTGGCTGATAAAGTAATTGCCGCTGCTGAGCGCGATTTTGTTTCCCTTAAAGAATACGGACTTAAAAAGGAATATATTAAGGAGGCGATAAATAAACGCAAAATATTTAGCGAAATGCCTACCGATGAAGAAATCCTTGCCGATAAAACAGCGTCAAACACCAAAAAAACTGACAGCCATGAAGCCTTAAGAATGGCCATGAAAGCTGTACTTAGCAGGATAACCCTCCACTTTGGAAAAACAAGCCCTGAACTAAAAAAGGCCGGTGGTGAGGCACTTACCGGTTATTCCGATGCTGAATTTTGCCAGAAAGCCAGGCGAATTGAACGCACCGGGCGCGAAAATATTGAAGCCCTGGCCGAAGTGGGACTAACGCCTGAAATACTGGACGCCTTAAATACTTTAGTAAACGAATACGATGATCTGATTGACGTTCAAAAAGATTTGGCCGTGCAGCGCGATATCAAAACAAGGGAACGTATCAGTAAAGCAAACGAACTGTATGAATATTGCGTTAAAATATCTGACTATGGCAAAGCTGCATTTGATGGTGTAAACCCGGCACTTTTAGAAAGTTATAAACTCACCGACAGGATCCGAAAAACAAAAAACAACACCGAAACTGCTGCTGAAAACACGGAAGAAAGCAACGTGTAGAATTTATTGGGTTTGGTTTGATTGGAGCGCAGCTTATTAAGGGGAGCTGCGCTTTTTTAATTTGTGGAAAGCCAAAAAAGTTAAAAAGGAAATTCGTTTCAGAATAATGAACCTGTCATGATATTCTTTTTGATTATTTATCTTCAAAAATTTTATCACGTCCTTGTTTACTCAAAATCAATCCCATCAATCATCTTCATAATTCTGTCCGTTTCATTCAAGGCCACAATAATCTTTTGATAATGCAAAATATCATCAAAGCTTAACTCCCTTTCTTTTCTGTCTTTTAACCATTTTTGTGCCGGTTGGTAGCCACCAATGTAGAACTCCCATGCCACCAGTGGAATATTATCAAAATACTGATCATCGTTTATCCGGATTCTTCCGGTATGTTCATCAATCATTTCCCAATCTTTTTAGGCAATTTTGCGGGTGACGATGTTGTTCCCATCTTTTGGATAAGCGGTAATGTATTCTTCTACCTTTGGGCTTTCCAATAAATGTATTTGGCGTAACTCACCACCTAATTCCACCAATTGCCAAAACACTTCAGCATTTTTAGGATAAGGCACACGTGGAAAATCTATTTTAAGGAATTCTTTGTATTTCTCTCTGTAAGTTGGCGAATGCAACACTGCATAAATATAATCCAGAATATCTATTGGAGCGAACAATTCCCCTCCTCCGGAGGGGTGCCCACCGGGCGAGGTAGTCTTCTTGTGCCCACCAGGCGGCGTGGTTGCGTGCCTATCAGCTGGAGCCGCAGTTTTCACACCAAATTCTTCAATAATATAATTCTCCAAATCAAACATTACGTTGCCAAGATTTTTTTTAACATCTGCATCGGTAATCCGATAAACTTTTAATCCTAAATCTTCTAAATACGCTTGTCTTTCGGCATCATATTCTGCTTTATCATCATGGCTGCTTCCATCTATTTCAACTACCAGCCCCAGCGTTTTTACGTAAAAATCAACAATGTAATTTCCTATTATCCTTTGCCTGTCGAAATCAATTTTATGAAAAACACCCTTATGTACTTGTTGCCAGAACAGTACTTCTGATAAGATGCCTGCTTTTCTTTTGTCTCTGGCAAGTTGCTTTAGTTTAGGGTTATAGGGTAAATCTTCTACGAAATTTCGCTTTATTGGAATGGTGTTGATGGTGGTTAGGGTTTGATTGGTTTGAAAAGCTATACCGCTCTGTGGATTAAGGACCGCACTGTTCTTCGGATTAAGGACTACGCCTTCCTGCGGATTAAGGACCACCCCGCCCTGCGGCCACCCCTCCAAGGGAGGGGAATTTAGAGGGGAGTTAGGGGAATTCTTCTCCGCAACAAATTTTAATCCCAATTTATTGGCTATTGCTGCCACTATTTCCATATTCAGGTTGGGTTTTCGGCCTTTTTCTGATAGGGCTTCGGCGGTGAACAGGCCATCGGTGGAGCTATCGGGGTAAAGATAGAGGGGGAAAATGTACCCAGTTTCTTTCGTTTGTAACGAAACTGAGCACATATCAGCGATATAATTGCTAACCAAAACATGTTGGAAATTGAAAGTAGATTGTTGGCGACAACTCAATAAGGCAATATTTTCATCTAATAGATGTTTCATTACATCAAGTCTCGGATACCCCATTATACCTTTTGTCTTACCTGTATAATTCATATATCTAAAATCAAAAGGTCGATAAGTAATTCTATTTGCTATAATTTTATTTTTTAATAAGTCCGATTTTGCATAATCAATTTTCCAATCTCGAACATCTTTAAAACCGTATTTTTTAATTAAATCTTGATTAGATAGATTTAGAAAATCTTGTTTAATATTGTCGCAATCCTTCTGTGAAAATTTTATTGAAGCATCATCTCTTTGTGTTTTAATTCCACTAGCATTATGATTAAATAATGCATCAAGCTTTAATCCTTTTTCATAATTTTTTAATTCATCAAAATTCCTTTTAACGAAAAAATACTCAGGTTCTCTATTCTCCAATTCATTCCATTGTATAGAACTCGAAGAATTCTTATTCAGAAAATCATATTTTTCCTGCCGTTTTCCGAAAAGGTCAAAATGATGGATTTTTGCAAGTTGTAGATTGTTAGTTCTCTTTACAAAAATGTTAATACTTACACCTTGCATTATGTCAAATACATTTTGGTCGGCGCTACCATCGGGGCATACTTCTTTCTTTTTTGCATTTCCATGCAAATCTAAAATATAGATTTTATCGAATGACTCTAATAAGTGCTTTCGCATTTGGCGGTGGATAATTCCATCAATAAAACTATTGTTTGAAATATAAGCCAAAACACCTTCACCATTTTTATTTATAAAATGTTCTCCAAAACGAATGAACTTGATGTAATCATCTGATAAAGGTTGGATGTTTCTCTCATTCAAATCCTTTTTATAATCTTTCATTAATTCATAAATCCAATCGCTCTTATTACTGGAACTAACAGCATAAGGCGGATTTCCCATTATACACATTACAGGTGTATCGCGTTTTACACGGTTTGCTTCGTTGGCTTCGGTACTTAGCCAGTTAGAGAAAATGGTGCCGGTATCGGGATGGTGTTCTTCCAACGAGTTGGTGAGGTATATATTAAAACGCTCGTTGCGGGTAGCTTTGTAGCCTGTTTCGGTAAGGAGCATATCCAGCTTAAGGTGTGCCATGGAGTACGAAGCCATTAACAACTCAAAACCATTCAGGCGGGGAATCAAATCGTTTTCTACATAGCTGCTCCAAACACCCTGCATGGCTTTAAAGCGTTTGTTGTAAATAAACTTTACCACTTCGGCCAGGAAAGTCCCTGTGCCTGTGGCAGGGTCGAGTATCTGTACTTTGTGTACTTCAATTTCTCTTTCTACCTCTTTTGTATTAGAGCGTTTATCTGCGGTGGTTTTAGTATAGTCTTTTATCTTTATCTTGGTTTTGCTGGTATCGGCCAATCCGTCTTTTAAATCAAATTCGGTTTTCAGGATATCATCAACAGCACGTACGATGAAATTAACAACAGGTTCGGGCGTATACCAAAACCCCCCGGCTTTTCCGCAGCTGAGGATCGTACTCCGAAAGAAAATCTTCGTAAAAATGAATAATCGGATCATGCATTTGTGTGCTTTTGCCAAAGTTATGTAACAAGGCATCTACGTTGGTGGCACGGAACACATCGGCCAGATTATCCACGGTGGTGCAAATACGTTCGTCAATATCGGGGCCGGCCACATAAGCAAACAAGCGCCTTAAAAAAGGGTTTGTTTTGGGAATCAATTCAGCGGCTTCCTGTCTGCTGAAATCTTCCAGGGTTTTATCGTGCAACCGAGCCGCAAACATACCATAAGCCAAAGTTTGTGCGTAAATATCGGCAAAAGCCTGAGGGGTAAGATCATGTATCAATATACTCTTAAATGTTTCGTACTGTGCTTTTATCGAAGAGTCTTCTTTCTTTTCTTCATCAGATGAAACAGCGCGTTCCAGAATGTTTTGCAGCAAGCGGGCTTTGGCAGCCGCCAGTTTTTTACTCGATTTTATGGTTTGCCCAATAAAAGTACAGAAGTCTTTTAGCAGGTTTTCAAATTCGGTAAACTTATCGGGTATCGCTTTAATTTCATTCTCTCTAATTTCAGCAATACTGACTTCATGCACCAATTCGCCATGCTGATAAAACTGAAAACGGATATAATCAGTAATAATCAGATTATCTAAAGCTTTTCGGTATCGGTCGAATTGTTCTTTGTATTGTTTGCTGTTAATATCCTTGCCAATATCTTTGGCTTCGATAAAACCAATAGGTATTTTCCCTTTTGTAATCACATAATCGGGGTTTCCACAGGCGGTAACATTGGCAGGTTCGTTGGTAATTTCAACACCTTGAACAATTTCCCTGATTAGTTCTTCTAAATCTCCTCTGTAGGAATGTTCACGAGCCATCCCGGATTTATAACGCTTGTTTATTGTTTCAGTGTACTGTTGTATATTCATGTTGTTTTTGATGTTGTTGTCAGACTTGCTGTGTCCATTTTACGAAGTTAAAAACTTTTCACGATTGACAATGGGTAAAATTGCGGCATTTTAAGTCACGGCAGCCGCCTTGGAAAGTGTAACTGCTATTCTTACATCATCAGTTCGAATTATTGAATAGAAACCTGAGTCCAATATAACAAAATTGTTAAGGAAAAAATCAATTCTTACCCCGAATAGATTAAACATTATTAAACAAGCTTTAAATATGTTATCTTAGAGCAATAACTAAAAACAAATCATCATGAACACCGAACAAATAGTACTTAAATCGCGCCCAAGGGGGCTGCCAACTGAAGAAAATTTCAGTTACGAAAACATACAACTGCCTGAACTACAGCCAGGTGAAGTATTGCTGGAAGCTATCTGTTTTTCTGTAGATCCGTATATGCGCGGCAGAATGAACGATGCCAAATCCTATGTTCCTCCTTTTCAAATAGGTCAGCCGGTTGAAGGTGGCGTAATTGCAAAAGTAATCGAGAGTAAATCGGACCAACTATTGACAGGCGATGTGGTAACTGCCAGATTACCTTGGCGCCAACAAACATTGGCATCTGCTAAAATATTACAAAAGGTAGATACAACTGTTGCACCGGCAAGCTATTATTTGGGAATATTAGGCATGCCGGGTTTAACTGCCTATTTTGGCCTGCTGGATATTGGCAAACCTAAAGCAGGTGAAACCGTTGTTGTATCCGGGGCTGCAGGTGCAGTTGGTATTGTAGTAGGACAAATAGCCAAAATAAAAGGCTGCAGGGTAATTGGAATTGCCGGCTCGGATAATAAAATTAAGTCCCTGAAAGAAGAATTTGGTTTTGACGAAGGTATTAATTATAAAACCACCAAAATTTTGCGAAAAGATATTGCACGACTTTGCCCTAATGGGGTTGATGTGTATTTTGATAATGTTGGTGGAGAAATTTCTGATGCTGTAATAGCCAATATGAACTTTCACTCCCGTATCTCCCTGTGTGGTCAGATAGCTTTGTACAACAGCACTGAAATACCAATGGGGCCGCGACTTCAGCCAATATTACTCACGCGGAGTGTGTTAATGCAGGGATTTATAGTAAGCAATTATCAGGGCCGTTTTTCCGAAGGTATAAATCAATTAGCCCAATGGGTAAAAGATGGCAGCCTTAAATATACCGAAACTAAGGTAAAGGGTTTTAAGCAATTACCTAAAGCACTAATCAGCTTATTTAATGGTGCAAATACCGGCAAAATGATAGTTGAGGTATAATTTTGACCGATGCTGACAAAAATATTTAAGTTTATTGCTCTAATTAACGTGAGTTCGAAATAAGGATTAGATGCCAATGTATTGAAAATTAGCAAAATCAATAGCCCTGGCCGGCTGATGAGCAGTTCGACAAGCTCACTGTGCCACTTGTCGAATCAAAGCCGGGGTGAATATGTCATGCAACCCTCCAAGAATTTTGAATCCGGCTATCGTTTGTTGCTTAAGTCATCTCCCTTCTTTTAAAAAATATGTTTTTTAACATGTTTTGGTGATTTAAATCTAACAAAATTGTATTTATTTGTTATGCTAAACCTTCATAAAAACAAGATTTTATGCCAGGATTTTCTCATCTGATTATACTAAACAAAAAAAAGTATTTATATTGCTGAATTACAATAATTTTGTCAATTAGCATAATGTAGTTTTTTTTTGTACGTTTGAATAAGAGGAACTATTAACATTCACTATATTTATAAACCGACAAGGAATAAACCATGCTTGAGTCAAAACATGGCTTAAATTGAATATTAATGGACCTGAAAGATATCTTAAATTTATTCAATAAACTTGATTCCGATAAAATTAGTTTTCTATACCATGGATTGCTTCACGATGATTTTACCTACAATATCATTAAGCTTCTTGAAAAAAATATTGATGATCAAAACGAGATTATTTCTCTGAAAAAGAAGGTTGCATTTCTTATAGCAGAATCTTTTCAGAATATAATCAGGCATGGTGAAAATGATCCTGACCAAAAAGTTTTTAAAAATAAATCGGGTACCTTCATCATACGAAATATTAATGGAATATTTTACATTACTTCAGTCAATCTGATTAATAATGAGAACATTGAGACCCTAAGCCAGAAAATTTTAATGCTTAATAACGCTGACAAGAACCAATTACGGGCACTTCAGTTTGAAATAATGAATAACTGGGTAGCAACAACACATGGAGGAGCAGGGTTGGGTCTTTTACAAATGGCAAGCAGGTCGGGGAATAAATTTGATTTCGACTTTAAAAAAGTGAATGAGCAATACTCCTATTTTTATTTTCAAATTAAAATAGAACTACAATTGCCAGATGAAAAAGCTGCATCAGATATTACACTTAATTCATCTAAAGAACTTTATAATGCCATAAAATCAAATAATACTTATCTGACTTATAAGGGTAATTTTTCTCAGGAAAATATATTAATAATTATTAAAATCATAGAAAAAAAGTTAGCACTCCATCCCCCAAAAGAGGAAGGAACCCATAACAAAATCAATAGAATTCTTACTGAATTACTTCAAAATATTAATAAGCATGCTTTTGAGGTTAATGATAAAAAAGAAGCTATATTTATCATTGGTAAGCATCTGGATAAATATTATATCTGCACTGGAAATATTATAAAAACCAATGAAAGTGAAATAATTTCCGAAAACATAAATCAACTAAACCAGCTCAACAAAGAGGAAGTAAAAGCTTTGTACCTAAAAAAAGTCAGATCTGGAACCCTGGATAAAAATGGAAATGCAGGTCTGGGTTTAATTGAAATTTGCCGTGAAAGTTCTGAAAAAATAACCTGTCATATTTCAGGAATAGATAAAACAAATTCTTTTTTAACCATTTGCGTAAAAATATAAAAATGATTGACAAATTATATCTTAAAGGTAGTGAGGAAGTCCCTGAAATTAATTTTAATGCCACAACTGGAAAACTTGAAATTTCGGGGCGGTCAATTCCTGAAAATGCAAATATTGTATTTTCACCTGTTTTAAGCTGGTTAAATCTGTTTTTTGAAAAACCAAACACCGAAATAACTTTGGTATTGAAGCTGGAATACATCAATTCATCTTCAACCAAAAAAATTATTGAAATATTACTTCTTTTAGAGAAACAATTTGAAAAAGGCAGCAAAATAAAAGTGGAATGGTTTTATAAAACCATTGATTTATCTATGGAGAAAAAGATAAGTGAGCTATTAGGCTTATTTAAAATTCCTTCGGAAATAAAAGTATATTAATTTTTTTTCACTATTTCCTATACCCGTGAAAGTTCTGATAGGCCCCCTTACCAAAAATATATTTTTCAATACTATTTTTAGCTTGATTCTCGCAATTTTGCTTGGAATTATAGATTGGTATACAGGTTATGAAATTTCTTTTCAATTTTTTTATTTTATCCCTTTGTCAATTATTGCAATTAATGATAAACAAAAAAAACGCTACCTGATAATTTGGGCATTTTTAATTGCCCTTTGCTGGTTTTTGGCCGATTATTATGCCGGACACAGTTATTCAAGCACTCAGCTTCGTATTTGGAATACGGCATCCAGGTTTATTGTGTTCATTTCCTTTGTGTTTTTGGTCAATGCAAATGTAAAATCCCGAAACAGGATTAAACTGATTAATACAGATTTATTGCGAAAAGACAAGCTGATTTCAGATAGTGTGGCATATGCTACCAACATTCAGAACTCTGTTATTCCTGACTATAAAAGATTCAAAGAATTTTTTCCCAAATCTTTTATCTTCTCAAAACCTAAAGATGTGTTGAGCGGCGATTTCTTTTGGTCCTATACTAAGGACAATAAAATTACAATGGCCCTGGCTGATTGCACCGGACATGGTATTCCGGGAGCTTTGCTCAGCGTAGTTGGAATTATTTTGCTTAACAAAGTTGTCATTGAAAAAAGCATTGAGTCTCCAGCCGAAATATTAACGGAATTAAACAAGGAACTGGTTGACCTTTTTAGTACAGGAAACGAACTGATTGACGATGGTATGGAAATGTGTGTTGTTTTTTATGATAAGAATACCGAAGAAATGACAATTGCCCAAACTACCGAAGGAGCAATAATTTTTGATGACTTAGGTAATTTTACCACAGTTAATTCTGATATTTTTACCATAGGAGGGATTTTATCCAAGCATAAAAAGGTCAGGTTTTCAAATCATCAGTTTAAAATAAAAAAAGGTGCTACCTTGTACTTATTTACTGATGGATATATAGACCAGTTTGGTTCAACAGCAAATATTAAATATGGGATAACTAAATTTGAAAATGAATTAAAATCGCTGCACAAGCTAACAGCCTCCGAACAATTAGAAATTTTATCAAATCAACATCAACAATGGAAAGGCAACTTGAACCAAACGGATGATATTACTGTGGTTGGGATTAATGTATAGATAGCCAGCTATTTTTTATATGGAGCTGCAGATTAATAAAAGTATTGACTTTTAAACCAGATTAAGAGGAAGTTATAATATTTGAAAGGGCCTGATGATATTGCACAAAAGACAGAAATATCTGGCCATCTGAATAGGTGTAATGAGTAACATATTACTTATCAATGCCACAAGAGGTGAGAAAAAATAATCAGCAATCTGACATTAAAATTAATTGGTATTTTTGCAACAGGGCATTCAATTCTTTTTAATTTTAAAGTTAGGAAATATTGAACTCATAGATTGAGTCTTTTACAAGGATCCTAAAAGTTAAGATTAAAGCCTATTCTTGTAAGGCATTGTTACATCTGTTGAGATTATGTTTATTTTTTTGGTATTCTAAAGCAAAAAAAATTAAATAACTGGCTTTGCATGTAAGGCTTTGAATGTTCCCTGTATAGTTTTTTAAAGATATTATTTGAATATGCCAGAGAAATTATTTAAAATCTATAAAATAGCTCCATTCAGCAAGAGAGCTTTTCTTTTATTCCTTCTAAATGTTTGCTTATCAGAGCAACACCTTTTTGCTCAAAACAATATTTCGTTTAAAAACATCACAATTAATGATGGACTGCCACACAGCGATATAACAGCAATTGCTCAGGACAAGCTGGGGTTTATGTGGTTCGGTACCTATAATGGATTATGCAGATATGATGGATATACTTTTGACACGTACAAATATGATAGAAATAACAAAAAAAGCATAAGCAATAATCGCATTTTATCTATTTGCGCTTCAAAAAATGGCAATCTCTGGATTGGCACTGAAGCAGGAGGCCTAAATTTATATGATTATAATACAGGAAATTTTGTGGCTTATAAATTTTCGGAACATGACTCAACATCGCTTAGCCACAATGCAGTACATTGTGTTTTTGAAGATTCTGATTTAAATATTTGGTCAGGCACAGAAAATGGTTTAAATAAACTGGACATAAAAACACAAAAAATACAAAGGTTTTTAAATAACCTTACTATTTTAAACATTGTTGAGGATCGGAACAATATTTTATGGATTGCATCTAACCAGGGGCTTATTAAATTTAATCGTGAATCTTTTTCATACAAAATAATACAAAAAGACGGCAGCTTTTTACAGGCAAATACTGTTTTTATTGATGCTTCTGCCCGAATTTGGGTAGCTTTTAAATCCGGGGTTTACCTTTTTGAACCCGGTTATGAAATTTTTACCAAAAAATGGGATTATTATGTTATGTCTATTTTTCAAGATAAGAATAACAATATTTGGTATGGAACACAAGGCGATGGCGTTTTAAAATATAATCCCGAAAACCAGTCGATAATTCAATTTAGAAGTGACAAAAAAATCCTGAACAGCTTAATTAATAACGAAGTAAAAGCAATAGTCGAAGATCGCTCAGGGTGTCTCTGGTTTGGAACACTTGGAGGTGGAATAAGTAAATACAGCCAGAACTCCAAAAACATTTATTCCTATAAGCATTTGCCAGGACAGCCTAATTCTTTAAAAACTGATGCTGTTACCTGCTTTTTTGAGGATGAACAAAATAGAATATGGGTGGCAACCAGAGGACATGGAATAAATATTCTGGATAAAAACAGAGAAAAATGGATTTTTGTTGAAAATAATAAAAATGGAGTCAGTGGTTTCGATAATTTATATCCTTCAGCATTCTATCAAGATAAGAATGGTTCTTTATGGGTAGGAACATGGAATGGAATTTACTTAATCAATAAGCAA
>JARGGF010000580.1 GCA_029210905.1 Bacteroidales bacterium
GTTATCTCCATCCAGAACCTGGCAGAAGAAGCGCCTGAAGAACAGTTCTTTTTCCAGGTTGGCAGCCAGGGTGGTCTTGCCTGAACCGGATAGCCCGGTGAACCAGATCACGCGGGCATTCTGTCTTAAAATCTCTTCTTTTACTTTTCGGTCATAGATCCGGTCAAATACCGGGTAAATGTTATCAGCCATAATGATTCACAGATTTTGCAAATATCACGAATTTACAGATTTTGACTTTCCCTGCTGCAAATATGCCGGATTAAAAGCCAACTCATGCTGATCGGACATTTTTAAATACAATATTTTTCATTGCCCGCCAGAAGTACTTCCAATCGGTACGGAAAGGATGTTTAATGTACGCTTCGAGATATTTTCTTTCACTTTCCTGGATCTCATCGAGGGTTTTTGGAAGGTCTGCATAAAAGGGTGGAATCAGTCCTGGCCGGGTTTTGATGCGTAATTCCCGGAGGTCTTCGTCGTAAAGGTTAAAATAATGTTCAGAAAGCGGACGGACCCCCACTAGCTTGACGTCCCTTAAAATCCAGTTGGCAACCATCGGTAGTTCATCCAACCAGAGTTTGCGAAAGAATTTTCCCAGGGTGGTCACACGGAAATCATCTTTTATTTTCCCACCATCTGCCAGGTTGTTTTTTTTGTGGATATAGTCCTGAAGGTATTCAGCATAGGGATGCATCGTCCGCAGTTTGAAAACATTGATCTTGTTTCCATTCTTTCCGATCCGCCGTAGCCTGACAAACGGGCCATATGTGGGGTGCATGTCGAAGGCCGGTTCCTTGATGCGCCTCGCGGAAAAGACAAATAATCCATTCACTATCCGGTCGTCCATTATCTCGAATCCACAGGAGTACAATCTACCCAGGATTTCGGCCCGGGAGAGGACCCTGTTGTTGCCCCTTGTGAGCAGGAAATAGATCTTTCGGGTGGGTTTAAATTTCGGGAACAGTCTTTTCAAAATAAAATCGAAGTAATAAGCGATCCAGTTGAGGACCGGGGGAAATTTAGCCAGGATTCGTTTCTTGCGCTGGTCTTTGGTCTCAGCGCAGCCGAAAAAAGTCCCATTTTCGGGTAATTTATGGTTGACTGCTTCGAAGAATTTATTCAGGTACTGTATATCATTCACACGTTTTAGGTTGATAATGGAATTATACAATCCATGTGGTTGTTTCAGTACATTAAAGCGTGTGGTCGTGGAAAGCATCAGCGTGTCACCTGATTCAAGGTCTGCATATTCTTCCAGGTAATCAGCTACCTGCTTGTCACACTCCTGGATAATAGCCTCACGTAGGTAATACCTGAGCTCTTTGAAAGCCGTGTGCTCAACAGCTTCAGCCATGCGTTTTTTATCCTGTCGCGTAGGAGGTTGTTGCAGGAAAGCCGTTGCATTGTCGTAAACGGCGGACCGAATGGCGTAGGTGTACAATCCAAAGACAATAAATTCCAATACTGTAGCGATACCCAGAGTTCCGAAGACCATCAGCCTGGAGTAAAATGTTGTACCGAAAGCATAAATTATGAAAGAAAGCAAGGCAATTGTCAATAGATTTGGGTATACTATGATCCTAAATAAATAGAGTACCTTTTCACTTTTGTGTGGATGGTACTTCTTCAGGTAAAAGGAGCAGATCACCCAGATGACCAGAGTAAATCCGAATCCAATAAGGTACCTGTCAGACAGGTAGGTCGGCCCGGATTTCACCCATGCCATGAAGAAATAGGCAGCTGTAAGCAGGATGATATCGATAAAAATGAGACCGGTCCGTGCCTTACTTAGGCTCATGGTTTTAAATTTATCATTAAATTACGAATAACTTTTATTATAGTTACTACCGCCAAATAGAAGTTTTATTTACCTGGAGGAAAGTTATTAACAGAAACTTTCAAGCCTTCCGATTAATGAAGAAAAGCTTGATCACATTCTTTACGTTCTGCCAGATGTACTCCTTAACCCAGGGAACCGGTTGATTGGTCCAGCGTTGTGGATGAAAAGTTAGCATTGTATTGTTTGGAAAAATGCCCGCTTGAATTGCCTCGATCATTTGCATGGTTGAATGAAATGTTGGGAATTGGTTGTTATCAAGTTTACTAGTCGCTCCACCAGTTAGATTAAAAATCTTATCTCTCACAGAAAACCTAGATCCGTCCCACATTCTCCCGGTATCCGTGTAATAAGCAACTTTATTGAAGTCTGTATCAAAATAGGGTTCACCAATGATCCCATAATCGCGGTAATCATAATGTTTCCAAAGCTCCCTGCTGTCATATTTCGACCGCGGACTACCATGCATACAGATTGTATTCACTGGAACCAGTTTTCTCAGTTTAACCAAATTCCTTTCAAAATCTGTAATTGCAGATTTCTTATCACCACTGGTTGTGGTTAGACACTCGTAATGATAACCAATCTCATGCCCCAGTTCATGAATTTCCTTGATTACTTTTTCGTTCCAACTTCCAGGAACAGCACGAAAGTAATAGGTTCCACAAATTCCCAATTCATACTGAATCCTGGCAAATTCAAGTGAATTCAATGGCAATAAGTCGACATCGTGTCGAAGACAGATAGTTGATACGTTCTCCGATAAAATGAATTGGTTGTAAGGAAGAAATGAAAAAGCCTGCTTTTGCAGACCTACCAATAGTTCTCTAAATATTTCCCGAGTAAAATCGATATACATTTTTTCTATTACATAGACTATTTAAAATGATATTGATAATCTGGATTTTCTTTCATGATTTTTTGACTATGGGGATAATTCTCAATGAACCAAAGCAAAAAATTTGTTGGATTGATCATATTTAGTAAAAACTCTTCGCGTCTGCTTTTCCAATGGTCTTTTACGTTATCCTCGTTTAATAAAGTAGATATTTTTGATATCATCTCTTCAAACTCATGAGGTTGATAGGAATAACAAAGATTGTATTTATCTTCTAACATATTTGGTACCGATAGCTTATGCGCAAATGTGTTACATTTTACGGCAGGAGTTCCAAGTATAGCTGCTTCTGAAGTCATTGTTTGACTATCGCCAATAAACATTGTTGCATAATACATTAAATGATGGATTTTTTCAGAAGGTAATTTGAGTTGCCATTTCTTTAATTCGGGCTCAATTTCGCGTTCAGTTGTTATGAATACTTTTCCATGAGGTTCCAATAGTTTTATGATTCTGTATTTTTGTTCAATTGACAACCATTTTTTACCTAGATCATGGTATGCTTTTCCCGAAACGAAACGAAGAATAAAAAAGGGCTGGTTTATTTCAATCTTCAAATCCTTAATTACTTTTTGTTCCGGAATGAAGAATGAAGGATGTAGGTAAAATAATTCATGAGTTCCAGCATAAGTGATATCCTTTTTTCTTTGCCTGTCATGATTTAATGCGTCTGGAGATAATATGCAATCGGCAAAAGGATGAGCAAATAATGAAAATAATTTAACAGCATTTGTGTCATCATCATCTAAAACAATAGATTTCATTTTATGAATGAAAGATACATGTGAAATTGTAATAGAAGAACCTATTGCAATATCAATTTTTTCTCTAAAGCAGATACGATACAGGTTAAAATTATATTTCAGCTGAGTAAAACCTTTAAGGAAGATTGAATCATGTTTTCTTCCAAGTGAATACCACGATATTCCAAACACATTCAATAATTCTTTCGCAGTTTTTATATCTTTTACCGTTACAACAACCTTATGACCTTTTTCCTGAAGTAATTGAATTGCAAAGCGAAATAGATGAACCTGTCCGGGGTGACCTATATCAAAAAGAATATTCATCTACTTATAATAATTTTCCAATAATGGTAGTTCCTGCAAATACCTGTTCTCCTTCTCTAACCAAAATTTCGCAGTTCCTTGGAATAATCAAATCAGCTTGTGAGCCCCATCTGATTTTTCCAAATATGTCACCACGTTTTAATTCTTGACCTTCCTGCGACATAACAATACATCTGTTAACTCCTCTTGCTGCAATTTGCACTACACCTGTTATTACTCCATCATCTCTTTGAAATACAGTAGTGTTACGCTCATTTGTTAATGTGGATTCAGGTTTGTTTAATCCTATCGAAGTACCGGGAGTATGTTTAACCATAATTATTTTACCATCAATAGGAGCACGATTATAATGTACATCAAAAAGTGTCATTGCTATACCAATAAGGTAACATGGTTGTTTAAGAATATCTGTTTTTGTA
>JARGGF010000581.1 GCA_029210905.1 Bacteroidales bacterium
CCAATGACCTGCTACTTCTTTCTTGCAACCATTATGTTGTCCTGTTTAATCATGGAACCATAACCAAATTTAAAATCCAAAGGTTTAATGGTGGTATCTTTATCATAAATTGCCTTTAAATCATTCTGGAAATTGGATTTAAAAACTTTCCGGGTCCTGCTGTATTTTCCATAAAATGTTTTGTCCCATTTTTCGTCTTCGAAATATTTTAAATAGATACCTGAATCGTCCTGGACTATATTTTTGGCATTTTCCAGGGTAAATTCTCTTATCGTATGTAGCCAGGAACATAAATATGAAGCAGCTTTAAAGAAAGCCACATCGATATCTAGTGACTTGAAAAACTTCAACATTTCTGGTGTTTTTGCAATTTTTTCATCACTAACATCGTGTGAAAAGTAGTATAACTTTCTTACTTTGTACTCGTCTGGTTTCATGTATTCAATCAGCCCACCTGAAATATAAGTATCGGTTGGGTCATCTATGTCAACCCATCCAGGAATTGAGTCAACAATAGCTCCTTCTGAATTAATAGTTACTTTTTTTACATCCAAAATACGGTAACCTCTTTGCGCCATAAAAAGCGAGATAATAGATAAATTACCGTCTAATTGGGCTACCGTGTTTAAATCCCGACTCATTTCATTGGTCATAAAATAATTTAGGTGATAAATTGAATCAATTGACCGCCTAAAAGTCTTGTATACTTTTTTAAGCTCCTCTCCAGTGATTTTGTCGGATAAATACGGAACATTTCCAACTGGCTCTAATCCAAACATTATAGTGGTAGTAGCTTCAGGAAAGAATGGATCGCTATTAATAAAATCCGGCCCACTAAATGGGTAAAACAAGGTCATCCCTTCTTTTCTTATATCTTTTAGTTCAGTATTAGAAAAGGCCTCAATTTTACTTATTTGTTTTGCATATAGGTCTTTGAAAAAATCTGCATTCGATTTACGGTATTCAATGCTTTCGGGGAAAGTATCTATTTTCGCAATACTACTGCCTTCAGTTTGTGGTAAACCTGCCATAAAGCGGGCAACATCATTGAAGTACCTGTTATATTGAGCCATGAAATTGGTTTTGTTAATACTGTCTTGTGTTAGTGAATCAATTTCAGGAGCATCATCTGTTTTATCATTATTAGCATCTGAATTACAGGCAGTCCAGCTTATTGAAAGAACAAAACTAAGTAAGACTAAAAGATTTAATTTTTTCATGCTTCTATTTTTTTTAATTGTCAAAATTCTATTATCAGGGTTTTATTGATTATTTCTCTCCAAAACAGTACATCAATCCTGTGGTATTTGAAACCACATAAATTCTGTTGTTCCAGCATATTGGCGATGCTTCAAATGAAATTCCGGTTTTCTTTTCCAAAAGCTTGAAATTCATATCTTTATCATGTTCAAATAAATAAATTCCTTCGTAAGTACATGCTACTATTTTATTGCCAACAATAATGGGGGATGATATGGAAGCACCAACATGTTGCTTAAATAATAATTTGGGTTTGGGAAAGCTCGTTTTACCATCAGGTCCAATAGCGGTTTCATCTGACAAATTTTTATAGTCCACTACATATAAAAATCCATCAATTGCCAGAAAGGCAGCAATATGCGTATCGCTTTCATTAATGTATTTATCGTTAACAGCTACTGAACCTATAATACCTCCATCCCAATAGGCAAAATGCCTGGATTTTGTTGGAAAATACCATACTGCAGCATCTTTTTCAGGTTTTGAAGGATTTAGTTTAAAAACACCTCCATCTCCTTTTATGTATTCTTTTTCAACCGATACCAAAAGGCAACTGTCGTTGGTAACCGGTGCTGAGCCATCCATATCGCAACCTATGTAATAGTCCCAGTCAATGGTTTTTGTATCCAGGTTATAGCCATATACGTGTCCGGTACCAGAAACAATGTAAATTTTGTTATTTAACAGTGTGGGTGATGATTCTGCAACCAAATTTCCACCATGAGCTTTGATATCAGCATCGTTCCATAAATTAATTTCCTGGTGTATTTTAGGCTGAAATATGCCATCCCGCATTTCACCATTCTTATAATTGGGATCAAATACAGTAAATATTCCGTTTTCAAGATCAATATAGGCAGTATCGCCCAAAGAAACTGCTGAGCCATCAACATCCCTGCTATAGGAGGGTGTCCGTTTGCTGTTCATTTTCCATAATTCTTCACCGGTAAAATAGGAAATTCCTCTAAAACTTAGCGCCAAAGCAGCGTTACTGCTTGTTCCTTCGCCACGACGGCTGCCTTGCATAATTACCAGCTTATCTTTATCATTTTCAGCATTTTTATTCACCCAAATGCTTGGTGTACCTTTAATAATATCATCAAATTTGTACTTCCAAAGTACTTTTCCATTACTTGCATCTATTTTTCGAACGTGATAGTCGAAGGAACCCTGCACTATGAAAGTGGTGCTATCTTCCAATACAACTAAAGGTTGTCCTGTCCAACCTGCGCCTGTCCAGACAAACATTTTGCCATAGGCAAAACTTTTCCCGGAACCTAAATTTAAAGTCCAGATTTCATCCAACCTTGATGGGCATTTATCTCCGTAATAGTTTCTCTGATTATTTCCCCTGAAAGTACTAATTACCGGACGGACACCTTTTAATTCTTTAATACGTTCATTGGCTGTAGTAACTTGTTTTGAATCAGGATATTCTGAAATAAACTTTTCATATTCTTTTATTGAATTTAATAAAGCGATACTATCAAAAACCATCTGGTTTCTCAAATCCAAAGCTTCAGTTACCTGATCAGAATTTGGGTTTTGGCTGATAAACTCATTGAGTTGGGCAATTGATTTAGAATTTTTTATCCTTTCAAATTCCTTGGCTGAGGCATTTGAATTACAGGAATAAAATTGCAACGTGTTGATTACTATATAACTAAAAAATATTATTTGAAGGAGAGAAACACTTTTTTGAAAAGTTTTGTGCATAATTTTGTTTATTAATCTTTGTATAAATATTTTCCTTTTGAGTCTACAGTAAAGTCAAACAAGGTTCTGTTTTTTTCAAAATACTGAAAACCATATTTCATATTGTCCCAATTAAAAATCCTTTTTGAATCATTGGCATATCTGGGATCTTTTTTATACTTCTCAGTATTTTCATCAGTCATTCTAAACGGGAAATTATGAACAGGAACATATTTTTGGCCATTAGCCTTTGCTTCGGCTGCAAAAATATAAATTTCTTTGATATTTTCGTCAGTAAAAGGAGTGCAATAAGTAGAAAAACATCCGCCATGCACAGCAATATCTCCACCCGATCTCCCTCTTTTTCTATCAGATTCATTGGGAAAATTCACCTCCATTCTAATAAAATAGGGATTATCAGGATGAAATTTTGCGATGTAATAAAAACTCTCAGGAACCAACAAATCTATTCCTCTTAAAGTGTCCGGATTTTTATCCACACAAAGTGGATACGTTTTTATTAATTTAAAGCTTTCGTTTCCTGTTCGGTCTTTTGCCCAAACTTCAAGAATTTGCTCTTGTTTTATTACCCTAAAAAAAACTTCCATTGAGGAATAATCAATTTTATTATCTAAAATCAGCTGTTTTACAATTGCTTCCTTTTCCTGATAGGCAATTTGAGGGTTTTTATTTTTAAGTTGAAGTTTTTTAAAAGTTGGATCATGTTTTAGGGTGTCTACTTTTGTTTTTATGATGGTATCCTTCTTTGCAATTTGAGCACTAGTGCTGTCAACTTGTTGAGATGTTTTTTCATCAGCTTTGGTAGAGGAAAAACAGGCTGCCAGAAGAATGCTGCCTGTAAAAACAATTAGTAATACTTTCTGCATAAATAAATGGTTATTCTTTTGAAATTTGGATAGTTACCTCAAAAAAAAATGGTTAAATTGAAACCAATTTAACCATTTTTCAATTAAAATATATTTTATTCTTCGTACAGATGGGTTTCTGCAGTCGAAGACATCTCGATCATTTTTTCATATTCTTCTTCAGTTAAGTCATTGAAGTAAAAATTAACAGGATTTTTATATACTCCATTAATCAGGACCTCGTAGTGCAAGTGAGGGCTTGTTGATAAACCAGTACTTCCAACGGTACCAATAATATCACCTCTTTTTACTTTTTGACCTGGGCGAACAAACATTTCATGCATATGTCCATATCTGGTTTGATAGCCGTATCCATGATTAATACGGACGCAGTTTCCATAACC
>JARGGF010000582.1 GCA_029210905.1 Bacteroidales bacterium
TTTATGGGACTTGAAGGAAATTTATGTCAGTGCCCGCATTGGGGATATGTATTGAGCGGTGAGCTTACTACAACAGATGCAAATGGCGTTGAAGAACATGTCAATGCAAAAGAACTCTTTTACTGGCCGGGCGGACATAATGTAAAGGTGAATGAAGATGCAGAAATTGTTATGTTTAGTCCTCAGCATGAGCACACGCATGTAATCAATCATATGATTGAGATGGTTTCAAAGTAATATCAATGCCATAAAAAATGCTATTTTGGTAAATTAGTATATTAGTTTATTTTTTAATTTTTTCACCACTAATCCACTTGCTATTGAAAAAAGCAGAAAAATCAGTCTAACTCCCTTCAGAGTCGGGGTAAATTAGATTGATTTTTCGCTTTTCATCTAATACTTACCAAGGAATTAATTGGAAGTATTCCCTCCAAATTGCCATTTTAACCTCCTACAGACCTGACAGGTTTTTTTTAATAAACAGTAATGTCTTAAAGTATTAAGCTCAAGGCTAAAATTGAACAAACCAGTCAGGTTTTTCCATAAATATCGTTTCAACATCAATTGTATAGTAATATTTAATGGCGTATCTTTTAGATAAACAATTTATTTTATCTTGTGTCCGTTTTTAAAGTTCAACTATATAATAAAAAGCATTATGAAATTTATGAAGGTCCTTAGTATTTTTACAATTGTTTTTTTTCAACTGTTTTTATTTTCAGCTTGTACTAAAGATGATGAAACACCGGAATTACAAACATCTGTCTATGTTGAAAATACCTATTATATTGAAGGAAACACCGGAACTAAAAATATATCCTTTTCAATAAAGGCCAGCCGGGTTGTTACTTCACCGGTTACAGTGGACTATGTTACCCAGGATGATCATGCTCTTGCCGGTGAAGATTATAGTGGTGTGTCAGGTACTGCCACAATAGAAACCGGAACCAGGGAAACTTCAGTGTTAATTGAAATAATTGGTGATACAGATTACGAAGCGGATGAAGATTTTAAATTTGTTATTTCAAATGCAACAAATGCTAAAATTTCTACTTCTACTGCAGCAGTAACCATTAAAAATGATGATGCTTTTTTTGCTGCAGATGATGATGGATACACAACGCCAATATCCTATCCCGGATACACATTAGTATGGTCAGATGAGTTTAACGAAACTTCTTTGAATACAGGTGACTGGAACTACGAAACCGGCAACCATGGTTGGGGCAACAATGAATTACAGAATTATGTTAGCGGCACCAAAAATGCTTTTATAAGTAACGGCAAATTAGTTATTGAGGCCAGGCAGGAAAGCTCAGGTGGAAGTAGCTATTCTTCGGCCCGGCTTACTACCCAGGGTAAACAATCGTTTAAATATGGAAGAATCGACATTCGTGCCAGGCTTCCGAAAGGCCAGGGAATTTGGCCAGCACTTTGGGCACTTGGCGAAAGTATTTCTACGGTCAGCTGGCCGGCATGTGGCGAAATAGATATTATGGAATTAATTGGTAATGAGCCTGCTAAGCTTTATGGTACTGCACATTGGGACAATAACGGACATGCCTCTTATGGTGGGAACACTACACTTAGTTCCGGTGTTTTTGCTGATAAAAGCCACGTTTTTTCAATTGTATGGAACGACCAGGCAATTACATGGTATTTAGATGATGTTCAATACTGTGTTATTGACATCACTCCAGTTACATTAAGCGAATTTCACGATCCCTACTTTTTTATTTTTAATATAGCTGTAGGAGGCAATTGGCCCGGTGCCCCGGATGCTACTACGGTTTTTCCGCAAAGGATGGTTGTGGATTATATTCGTGTTTTTCAATAAATATTTTCAAAAGATACAATATGACTTAGCTGGTGAAAAGCTAAAGTGCGGATTTCGGGGTATATAGCATTAGTATATGCCTGTACTGAAAATTGTGCTATTTTCAAAAAATAAAAATAGCGACACAAAGACTTATTGGTTATTTAAAAATCCATAATTATAAAGCAGAAACTTTGTAATTTTTATGCTTATTCTTATCTTTAAGCTCAGTAAAGGCAGATGATTTTGGATGTTGAAATTTCTAATTGTTTTACACGCTAGTTCTCTGCAAACCAGACAGAATAGTATAATAAAAAATGGTAAATGTTTGAATTCATTGAACCAGCCACGATTCTAAAAAAATACATTGAGGGATATTACCTTGTTGAAATAAATAATTCAAAAGAATTTTTACCGGCTGAACGTGTTTTTCCAAATGGCCATGTAAATCTGATTTTTCATTATGGAGCTCCTTCAAAATTCAAAAATAAACATTCAACTGAATATATTGAACCGAGGCTGGTGTTATGTGGACAACAAACTGCTTATTATGAAGTATCCCTATCCGGAAATACCGGAATGATTCTAATTGTATTTAAACCACACGGGCTAAAATCTTTTTTTAAGTTTCCAATCAATGAAATCTCCAATGAAAATATATCCTTGAACGATTTGATAAAAAACGAAGCCAATGAATTGGAAGACAGGTTACTCAATTGCTCAATTAACAGCCAAAGAATTTTTTGTATAGAGCATTTCCTTATTGAACGGCTTGTTTTTAGTAAGGATTTTGATAGAGTTGAGCATGCCATAAAATTAATTGCGCGTTCAAAGGGGCAGATTAAAACTCAGCTATTGGCGCAGGAAGTTTGTCTGGGGATAAAACAGTTTGAACGGATTTTTTCTAAACACGTTGGATTAAACCCTAAAAAATTTATAAGCATCGTCAGGTTTCAAAGTGTAATAGAAATGCAAAGGAAATCCGGCAATTCAGATTTGATTCACCTGGCTTTGGAAAATGGATATTATGATCAGTCTCATTTTATACACGATTTTAAAAGTCATACAGGTCTCGCGCCAAATAAATTTTTTAATGGAAGTAAGTAAAAGACCATTTTTTACAATTTTCGAATTTTCTTACTTTCTACTTTTACCACAAAATAGTTGACTTATGGACAAAATTGATTTAAAACACCAGGAAGTAATTGATTTTTACACAAAAAATGCTGATGAAGCGGCTGTTAAAAAGCTTTCAAGATATTTCAGGGAAGGTTTGGATGCCTATGGCAGTGACAGGGAGAAAGTTGAGGCCCAACTGGAGAAATGGCTGAAAGCCTGGGAAAGTGATATGACCATTGATGATTATCTTGATTTTGGCGATAAACTTGTTTCTACAGGCAAGTACGAAGAGGCAGGGTGTGCCGCTTATTTTATTTTATCAAAAAAAGAAGAGTTTTCTCTTAAAACATTTGATAGAATTGGAAAATGGCTGGAGAATGGAATCCAAAACTGGGCAAATACCGATGTTTTGTGCATGCTGGTTCTGTCTGTTTTTGTTTTTAATAAAATTGTTCAGCCAAAGGACTTTATCAATTGGACAAAATCAGCTTCCAAATGGAAAAGGAGGGCCGTACCTGTTACATTCGTTGAAGCAATAAAGAAAGGGCATGATCCGGAACCGATTCTTCTAGTTATAGAGCAATTAATGGAAGATCCAGAAGAGGATGTTCAAAAAGGACTTGGTACACTTTTAAGAGAAATCTGGAAAAAACAACCAGCATTAGCTGAAGACTTTCTAATGAAATGGAAAGACAAATGCGGCAGGAAAATAATACATTATGCTACAGAAAAAATGGATAAAGAATATAGAACAAAATTTAAAAAGGATAAAGCATGAACACAAAGCAACAAACTGATATTAATTTAATTTCTTATTGTGGATTTTATTGTGGTGAATGCCCCAAATTTAAAAAAGACGAGTGCGAGGGATGTAAGGGCGAAACTGCAAAATGTGCTGTTGGATATAAAGCATGCAAGGTAAGGCCTTGTTGCCTGGAAAATGCATATTCAAGTTGTGCCGATTGTGAAAAATACAGTTCAGTAAAGGAATGTCAAATTTATAATCCCCTTTTGATACGTTTTGGACAATTTATTACAAGAACTAACAGGAGAAAAGGAATTGAAATGATTCAAAAAAAGGGAGAACTTGAGTTTGTAGCGTTTATGGCCGATAAAAAGTGGGTGACAGTAAAAAGTTAATTATCACCTTAAACCATAGCCAAAATATTGATATTGTCGGCTAAGTCTTTGAAAATGTGCATTTATTGAACGTTTTGGATTGAATAATCTAAAAAAATATCTACGAAGTCTTTAATTTA
Source organism: Bacteroidales bacterium (assembly GCA_029210905.1). Classification (GTDB taxonomy): domain Bacteria; phylum Bacteroidota; class Bacteroidia; order Bacteroidales; family NBLH01; genus NBLH01. The sequence continues at coordinate 4,195 of JARGGF010000582.1, forward strand.
TATAATGTTGCATTAGAAACAACTA
>JARGGF010000583.1 GCA_029210905.1 Bacteroidales bacterium
GGAACGCTGAAAACTTTTAGGGGAATAGAGGAAGAGTATCTAAATTTATTTTTCCCACAATGTTCTAAAACATAACCAATAAAATTTAAAGGTGCTCCCTGGTTCCTTTTGAATTTCCTGGTTGTTCTCAACAATTAATTTTTGATGGTGAGCTTTTAAAAAGTCGATGCATATCCCAATACCCAATCCTGATCCTTGTTCCTTTTCAGTTCCCGGAGTCGAGAACAACTCACTCAATTTCAGTATTTTATCTATATTATCCTGACTTATTCCTATTCCGCTATCAACAACTTTTATTTCAACCTGCTCCTGGATGTTGCCATTGATTTTATTTTCAAACCTACTGGTAATCACTTTTATAGAACCATTTCTGGGAGTAAATTTAATCGCATTAGAGATTAAATTCCTCATTACGGTAGTTATCATATTTTGATCGGCATACACCAATTGATTAAATCCAATTTCTGTTTCAATGGAAATGTCTTTATTTCGGGCGCTTTCTGCTACCAGGCTTATACTTTCGTCAATGGGCTGCTTGATATAAAAATTTTGGGGTTTAAATTCAATCTGTCCACGCTGACTTTGAGCCCAAACCAATAAATTATCGAGCAAGGAATAGGCAGAACCCAAACTCTGCTGCATGGTTTTAAGTATGCTTAAGGTATTTTCAGTATTGGTCATTTCAGGATTTTCAATTAGTAAATCCAGAAATGATTTAATGGTGCCTACAGGGCCACGCAAATCATGCCCTATTATTGAAAACATCTTATCCTTTGCGGCGTTTACCTGTTGTAATTCATCCTTTTGCATTTGAATTTTCCTATATGTTTTTGCATTCTCAATGGCAATGCTCACATAAACAGCTAAATTCTGTAGCATATTAAAATGATGCTCGGTATATGCGTTTTTACTAAAACTTTGAGCTGTCAGTATTCCTATAATCTCATCTTTAGACCTCAGAGGAAGAACAATTAAAGAATTAAATTTTTCTGGCACTTTCGGAAAACTAATTTTCAGACCCGGGTAATCATGCGAAAAATTATTGGAAATAATATCTACATTGTTTTTTATAGAAAAGCTGAGTATGCAGGTTAAGGGATCTAAATCGCTTTCAATAATTTTTATTTTTTCTCCTTTATAAATTGTACCGTTGAATCTGATTTTTTCCATAACCGGGTTGTAATTTCCAATACTTACCAGGTCAGAATCCATTAAGGAATTGATATTTTGGAATACAGAGATAGCAATGTCCTCTTCAGAGAGCGATGAGGTAATTTCTTTGCCTAAATCGCTTAATAGTTTTAGGTTAAGATAAGCTTCCTGTATTTTATTTCTTGTTTTTAAAATTTCTTTGTTTTTTAAAGCAATTTCCGATTTTTGATTTTCAAGATCTTCGATATTTTGCTCAATAGCATCTTTCTGTTGACTAATTTTGGCCGTTCTTTCAGCAACAGTTTTTTCGAGCTGTTCTTTCTGTGCCTGAATGGTTTTTAACCTGATAGCATAAAACAACCAAATAAGCAATATTAATACTGCAATTACTACTACCCGGAACCACATGGTTTCGTAGAAGGCTGGTTCAATTTTAAAATTTATAGATTTTGTCAATACCTCACCACCTTTTGATTTTATAATTGCCTTAAGCTTAAATATATAGTTGCCGGGTGGGAGGTTGGTATACCTGACAAATCTATTGGCATCAGAAATTTGCCACTCAACATCAAAAGGTTCAAGAAGGTATTTAAACTCCACCTTATCGGGGTTTATAAAATCAATGTACGAAAAGTCTATTTGAAGATAACGACTTGAAGACGGGACAATTAACAGCTCTTTATTGTTAGGTATAACATCCGATTCGGTGGAGATGTTTTTAATAAAAAGCGATTGTTTGGAATCTGTTGAATTGGCAATATGAGGATCCAGAATGCTTATACCTGAAATTACATTAAAAACGATTTCGCCATTTTTTTTCTTCAATGCTTTGCTGGCACTTACATATTGTGGATCAAATAATCCATCAGATTTATCGTAGCTTACAGCTAATACTGATTTTCGTATGCCTCTTGCCAATTCGTTCAGTTCTGCTTTATCAATGCGTTGAATTCCATTTATGGTAGGCAACCACAAATACCCATTTTTATCTTCGATTACATCAAAAATTTTATCATCAAGAAGTCCTTGCTGTTTGCGGATATTTATAATTGTTTCATTTTCAATTCTTGACAATCCATTGATGGTAGCAACCCAAATCACCTTATCCTCATCTTCATATAGATTAAACACCAAATCTTCTGCAAGTCCGTTTTCTTGATTATAATGTACCGTAACCTCTTTATTTACAATAATATCAATCCCGTTTTTAGTGCCTACAAATAGTTTTCCATCCTGTCCTTTTACGAGTGTCATTACAAAATTTGATGACAACCCATTTGACGTATTCAATATTTTTAAAACCTTCAGGTCTTCCGAAATCAGATAAAGTCCGGATTGCCGCGTGCCTACCCAGTAATTTCCGTTCCCTGCCTCAACAATACTTCGAATGGTATTGTCGGGCAAACCATTTGAACTGTTTAAAATGCTTTCTTTTCCGTTTTTATATTTTAATAATCCTTTATAAGAGCATATCCAGATGGTCTTTTTGCTGTCAACAAAAATACCTTTTATCCTGCTCCCGCTTAGGTTGTGGTTAAATTCTATTTTTCTTAACTTATTATGCTGCAGCTCAAAAATTTTACCTTCATCGGTACCAATCCATAAAGTTGAATCATTAATTTCTTCAAGAGCCGAAGGAATTTCTTCAATGCCCAGTGATGAAAAACTGTGGTTTTTAAAAGCGCCAATCCTTATCTGGAGCAAGCCTTTTCTATAGGTACCGATCCAGATCATGTCTTCATCATCGAAAAATACGGTTTGAATAATTTGATTGACAAGACTTTTACGGCTGAATGCTGAAAAAAATTGTTTATTTACTTTGTCGTAATAAAATAAACCTGAGTTGGTGGCTATCCACAACCGGCCATTTTTGTCCTGGCGGATATCGTTTATAAAATTTATATCCTTGTTAATCAGTTGTATAGAATTATTTTTGTAGGTGTAAAGTCCGTTTCGGGTTCCAAAATAATAATTGCCATCTTTATCTTCAATAGCAGCAAGCATTCCATTGTTGATCTCTGCATGATAAACCTCAGTGTAATTTTTGCCATCGTATTGGTATAAATCGCCATTTTCGGTTCCAATCCATACATTTCCGCTTTTATCAGGAAATATTAGGGAGATAATGTTTTTCTCAATTCCTTGTAATTCTGTAATTTTTTCCAGCTTGTTATTCTTAAACCGAAAAAGGCCGTTTGAGGTGGTGCCCACCCACAATACCACTGATTTATCTACATTTATGCATTGAATACTATATTCTTCAAGAGCTTCAAGCCCTTGGGGTATAAAAAAATCTTTACCATTGTATACCACTACTCCTCTGTGGGTTGCTATCCAGAAAATGCTGTCTTTATCAACACAAAAATCGTAGATGTTGTTTGACTTTATGGCTGGGGCATTTGACGATGTGTAGTTGATGAAATTTTTTCCGTCGAAAAGTGAAATTCCGTTGTAAGTTACTACAAATAAAAAACCATTTTTGGTTCTTCCTATTTTTCTAACAGAATTTGAAGCCAGGCCTTCAATTACAGTCCATTCCTTAATAATCAGGTTTTTTTCGTTTTTTTGAATCAATAATGAACCAGGCCCTTGCGCCAACATGCTTGCTGCGAGCGCAGAAAATAGCAATATTAAAAATATTCTGGCCATAAGGGTCTGATTAATATTTAAAAAAGATTACTAACCATTCATTTAGACTATAATTCTGATATTTAATAAGTTATATAGATTTAAATTAAGTAGTTTAACTTTCATTCAACAAAATTGTAATTCTTAAAATAAAGAAAATTAACCAATTATAAAAAAATAATAGCAGGAAAGAAGACTTTATCTTCAAACTGCAACTCTTTTCCCTAAGTTAAGCGGTTGGAGCACTGCGAACAAGCGCTTTACTTAATCGATTGAGCAGAACTTTTCTCATTAGTGTTAACGAATAATCGCTCAATTTGGGTTTTATTCATTTCTTTTGGTTTTATCTAACGCATTTTTAATTTGTGTTTGTTCTTTTATAGCCTAAAATTCATCAATAAAATCACTGGTTTTTATAGCTGTTTCCAAATCAAGTTTT
>JARGGF010000584.1 GCA_029210905.1 Bacteroidales bacterium
AACCTGTTTAATTCATAAACTTTATATTTTTCAAAGTTTATGGGTTAAAAAGGTTAACCCCTACATTTTCTAAGTTTCCGATGAAAAATCGGGACAGGCAGTCGGAATTATTCATAAAACATATGAATAATTCGGGTTAAAAAAAACTATTACTACAATTGTATCGAATTTATCCGATAGTCCTTCCGGTAAAATAAAATAGCCGGGGCGCAACTCAAAGTCGCGCCCTGGCTATTCAATGTTTTTTGGCAAATAACCAGGCATAAGTTCCATTAGCCTGGCTGCGTATTTCAGTTTCATATTAAATATCGATAAGCTATCGATATTTTGTTATAACCTTCACTCATTTCGCAATTGGTCACTAGTTATTAGTCTTTATAATGACTAGTGACCAGTTACTAATGACCTGGTTATTTTATCGCAATTGCTCTAAATAATCAGATTTCTAATTTCAGATGCAATGCCGTTTCGGTCACTGAGCTTGTCGAAGTGCTAATAACCGATAACAAATAACCCTTTTATTACCTACGTGCCATCATATTTGCTATTCCGCCACCATTTTTGACATTTGCGTATCCCAGTTGTCTTAAAATTTGCAGAGCATATGCTGAGCGCGCTCCTGTGGCGCAATAGACAATAATTTCACGATCCAGTTTTTTACCCAAATCGGCCCTGCCTGTCATAATATTGTCTAAGGGAATATTTACAGCATTTGGGAAAGCGCCACTTCTGAATTCACCCGGGGTCCTTACATCAATTACCAGCGTAGAATTATCTTCTTGTTTTTCAACTTTTTTTTCAACCACCTCTTCTTTAGAGCCTTTTCCCAGGGTTTTTTCTTCAATTGGTAATATATTAATGCTAAGGTTTTTGAATCCCACTGTAATTGCATGCCGCTGAAGTGATATATGCCCGCCGGAAATATTGGTAGCATTTGCAATACCTGCCCCTTTCAACATTCTAACAGCCTGGTGTCCTTTTTTCCCGGTTTCATCATAAACGAATATGTTTAAATCTTTAGGTATTCTGGAAATATGTTCCTGCATTAATTCTAAGGGCAAGTGTGCTGCATTTCTAATATGACTTTTTTCAAAAGCAAACACATCACGTACATCAAGAAAAACTGCATTTTTATCTGCAATATAATCATCAAGTTCGGCGACAGTTACTGATGGACTGAAACCTGATATTCTGTTTTCAGCTGCATAAGCGGCCATATTCATCACATCATTAGCCGTTCCAATTGGAGGCGAGTAGGCATAGTCTACATCAGCAATCTGGCTGAGGGTTAATTTTGTAGCTGTAGCAGTTGCAATTACATCCAAACGTTTATCGGCACCTTTGTAACCGGCTGTTTGTCCGCCCAGAATTACACCTGTGTTGCGATCGTATACCAACATGGTGCTAACTGTTTCAGCACCCGGAATATATGCAGTATGATGTTCTTTATGCACTACTACGGCATCAGCATCCATGCCCAGGGTGCGGGCTTGTTTAAGTGAAAGTCCTGTAATTCCTACTACTGCTTCAAAAACACGCACAACCGAAGTCCCTATTGCACCATTGTAGCTATGATTTCCACCCAAAGCATTTTCGGCTGCAATTCTACCCTGGCGATTAGCAGGGCCTGCCAATGGAATCCGTACTTTTTTTCCGTTTACTCTGTGTTCAATTTCCACCATATCACCAGCTGCATAAATATCAGGATCGGATGTCTGAAGTTGATTGTTTACCAGTAATCCTCCGGCTTCACCTATTTCAAGTCCTGCATCTATTGCCAGTTGAAGGGTTGGACGAACACCAACAGACAATAATACCATTTCGGCATCAAGTACTTTCCCGTTATCCAGTTTTACTGATTTTGAATGTATCTCAGTAACTCCTGCATTGGTATGAACACCAACTCCATATGAATGCAGCTCGCGCTCAATAAATCCGGCTGTTTCAGCTTCCATCAATGCCATCACATGGGGCATTTTCTCTACCACAGCAACGTTTAAGCCGCGTTTTACAAGGGCTTCTACCATTTCTAATCCAATAAAACCACCACCTACAACTACTGCATTTTTAGGCTTCTTTTCTTCAAGATGACCTGAAATTTTATCCATGTCATCGAGAGTCCACAAAGTAAACACATGATCCATACCGGCACCAGGTAATTCAGGTTTAATAGGTCGGCCACCCTGTGCCAGAATTAATTTGGTGTATTCAAATGTTTTGGCTTCACCGTTGCGGCCATCAATTGTTTTAATCACATGTGCTTTTCTGTCAATTGATGAAACAAGTGTATGTGTATGCACTTCAACGCCATATTGATCATTAAAACTCTCAGGGCTTTGAAGTATCAGCGATGAGCGGTTGGTGATATCACCACCAATATAATAAGGTAAGCCACAATTGGCAAATGAAATATCGGGACCTGCTTCTAACATTACTATTTTAGCTGTAGGTGAAATTCTACGGGCTTTTGCTGCTGCGGTTGCTCCTGCAGCAACTCCTCCAACAATTACAATTTTTTCCATTTAATTTTATTCTTTGTTATTATTTATATTTTTTTATTTGCTTAGATGGATGTTGGGCATCTGAAAAAGCTTTCTTTACCCCTAAATCCCCTAAAGGGGACTTTTGTCGATATTTTGATTTAGCGGCACAAAGTTAAAGTCTGTAAAAATGCTCCCATAAGCCCCCATCTGGGGGTTTGGGGGTAAATACGAAATTTTATTAACTTTATGATTCTTTATGGTACGCAAATACATATTCTATTTTATTATCTCACATTAAATTTTTCAAACCCTATTTCAATCAGCCTGCAAAATTACACTGCATTTAATAGCCCGACAAGATTATAGGATTGAGGTGCATCCGCTCAAAAATTGAACTTGCTCAATTTTTTTATTGGTTATAATCTTATCTTTGCATTCGAACACTAAAGAAAACCACAGAATGAAGTCATTAAGTGAGAACGATATTGAGTACATCTGCGACCTGCAAGCGCCCTGTTTCCAGGCACTTCCGGCTGAAGCACTGGAGTTGATCCGGGCCAGCAAAACGCAGGTTTTATTCAGAAAAGGAGATAATTTAACAAAACAGGGCACCTTTGCTTCGTATGTATTATTTATTGTTTCAGGGTTGGCTATCCAATATGTAGAAGGAGATACCAATAAAAGCTTTAATCTAGCCATTATACGACCCGGTGAATTTATTGGCATGTTCTCACTTTTTTCTAACAAAACGTTTAAGTATTCTTCATTGGCCCTTACAGATTGTCATGTATTTTTGGTTGAAAAGGAGGCCATTACTAAAATAATGAACGAAAATGGAACCTTTGGTCTTAGCCTGTTCAGACGATACTCCAGTCAGACTGAAAACCTTTTTGACACCCTGGGCAATGCCCTTTTTAAACAAATGAACGGGCGTTTTGCCGACACTTTGCTATACATAGACAGTTTTAAAGAAGAATATCCCGATATATTTCAACTGCTTTCGCGAAAAGACATTGCCGATTTTGCAGGAATTTCCACCGAAAGCGCCGTAAAGCTGCTGAAATCCCTTGAAAGGGAAGGATGTATTCAATTAAATACCAAAGATATTCTGATTACGGATTATGAAAAGTTGAGGGGGATTAGTAAGGTGGGGTAGGAGTGTTATGAGCCATAAAGCGAGCCTAATCAATTGCATGGACGATGTATTTCTGTTGATTACTTTTAACAATTCCTGTCAATGAAAACAGGAAAATAGTAACAATTGAGGGCAACATAATTTTTGTATCAAGTCAGCTTTCATTAATCAACTATAAAACAAATTGGCGTAACAAATCACGGGAACTTCCTTGTTATGAACTCAAACGATATCTAAAACTTTATAACGAAAAAACGAGGCTTCTATGCTGTAAAACAAAAGAAGCCCCGTTATGAATAAACTATGTACTTAACTGCTAAGTGATTCCCATTTTTTCTTGTTAAAATACCAGAATGTTAATGAAATGATTAGTACAAAAGCACAAAGAACAGGTATATTAAACGACTCAATAATTCCACCCATAACACTTTGGGGCGAAATATTGCTTGACTGAATCATTGTTTCAAGTGCTTCAATCATTCCTGCAATTTGATTAAGAATTCCAGAAATAAAAACAATTACGCCCAAAACTAACATGGAATCTATGTTTGTTTTCCTGATGGTTTTCTTTTTTAATC
>JARGGF010000585.1 GCA_029210905.1 Bacteroidales bacterium
ATGATCAAGATATTGAGTCGAATAATGAAAATTCCATATCGTCTCATTTTTTTTAGGAGGTAATTTAGTGAAGAAATCGCATCTCTACAAAAAAAGTAAGTTTTTTCAGTCATTGTATATTGTTTAACATTTAGACTATATACATAACGCAACTTGCTACTTTCGTTAGATACAAAAGTAATCGGAAACTTTTTAATTTGATTTGCTCCAAATTCTGTAGTATTTATTACATAAAATTCAGTAAGATCATCATGCTTGTAACATATTTGCTCAAAGTGTGCAGGTAAAAACTCAGTCCCATCCCAATATGCAGAAACAACATATGGCATAACTATTTTCCAGGTTTCGTCCATTTCATATCTGAAATAGTTGTGAGATGAACTTTCAGCATTAACATCTAAATAAAACTGGCATCCTTTTAGGGGATGATCAATATCCGTGGTCTCAATATTAGTAAATTCAAAATCTAAATCGCCGATAACTATCGGATCTGTAAGCACTTCATATTCTGACTCATAATGATTGTTATCCTGGGTCTGGATCATTATTTTATATTCTTCACCTACTACCCCCTGAAAATTGTCAATTGTTGAATATGTTCCTTCTGAAACTTCAACCAATGTTACAGAATTACCAAAACCATCCATAAGTTCTACCTTAGCTTCTTTTTCGGGTAAACTTTTTTTGGAGTTTATATCGGCAGTCCGGCTCAGTATCACTTCAACAGGCTTGTCTTCATTCGTTACTCGTCCATAAACTACCAGCTTATTCTCATAACTTAAGGTATCAGGTTTAAAATCGTAGACACAGCTCTGCAAAACAAAAGAAATTGTTAAGAATAGTGGTATTCCAAATTTCATTATTTTAATATTAGGTTGATATTTTAAGGTGTTTAGTATCTTCATAAAGCATTGATTAAAAATTTATTAGTTACTGGAATAATTTCCCAGTTTAAAATTATAAGTTAAGGTAAAGATAGGTTTGGCAAATATTGAGATTTTGTGACCTAAAATTTGACCATTTTCATTGGTAAAATAGATTGAATAAGCATTTTTTCTCCCGGTAATATTATAAACTGAGAAAGTCCAGAATGCATGCGCCAGTTTCTTCCTAATGAGGTTTCCTTCCAGATTAAAGGCAACATCTACACGCCAATAATCAGGAATTCGTGCACTGTTTCTATCTGAATAGTTAATCACTGGCAAAGTTCCTAAAAATGATTTACTTACCGGATAGGTAGTTGGCCTACCGGTACTGTATGTGAAATTTGCAGAAAAACTTAGTCTTCTGTTGGCTTTCATATTCGTAGTAAGGTTAATATTATGCGGTTTGTCGGTATTTGAAGGGAAAAAATTTCCATTATTTATGATTTCTTCAATTGAATTGCCGGTAAATTTTAATTCGCTTCTTGAATACGTATAATTTACCCAACCATTAACCCGTCCAAAGGCCTTTTTTAGCATAAATTCAAATCCATAGCTTCTTCCGATTCCAGAAATTAAGTCACGTTCAATAAATTCATTTTTATCAAGCTCAGCACCATTTTTAAACTCTTTTAAATTATCAGCGTTCTTATAATAAATTTCAACAGAAGCTTCCAGGTTGGTATTGCTAAAATTCTTGTAATACCCAACATTATATTGATCCCCAACAATTGGTGCCGTATATTTATCACTTAGTTTCCACCTGTCTGTTGGAGAAATAGCCACAGTATTAGTTAGTAAAAAAAGGTATTGGGTTATTCGGTTAAAACCAAACTTAATTGAATTGTCAGCATTAATTAAATACCTGACTGACAGCCTTATATCTATGCCTGAATAAGTTTTAACAGTATTAAAATTATCATAATAGCTGGTATCAACAACAGAACTTGATGAAGGTCTTTCATGATCCATATAATTATATATGGTCTTGGGGCCTAAATAATTAAAAAATGAAAACCTGATACCTCCTTCAACGCCTAACTTTGAATTGATATCAAACTTATCTCCTAAATATATTGCTGATTCAACTGCCGTTTCCTGTTCAAGATTTAAGGAGCTAAAGTTTGATTCATTGCCGATGGGTGAGTAATTGCCAGGCTTTATTGCGTAATAAATAGTACTGTATCCAAACTTTATTTCATGATTTGGATTAGGGCTGTAGCTAAATTTGTGATTTAATTCATAATGTGTTAAAGAATGCTTAAAAATATACGCATTGGAAAGCAATTGTTCATTTTTTACATCAAGCCGGTAATTGCTATAAATAAGTGATAAATTTGAATAAAGATTTTTTCCAAAAAAATGCAGCCAATTAAGTGATGTTCCTGTATTTGCATAATTATATGAATTACCAGTGGGCAGGCTGTAATTATCAAGACTGTAATAAGCAAAAACACTTAAATTGTTATTTTCATTTAAAGTATTATTTACTCCGGCAACAAAATCATGAAAATATACGTTACTATTTCTGATATCAGGGTTTTCAATTCTTTTTAATATCCAATTAGAGTAGGTACTTCTTAATCCCAGAATATACGAGCTTTTATCTTTAATAATGGGCCCTTCAGCTGAGATTTTTGCAGTAATTGGGCTTATCCCGCCTTTTAATGAAAATTTTTGATTATTCCCATTTTTTGTCTGTATATCAAATACCGAAGATATTCTTCCTCCATATTCAACGGGTATATTACTTTTATAGAGGTTAAAATTTCTGATTACATCGGGATTAAAGGTTGAAAAAAAACCAAACATGTGGGAGGTATTGTAAACAGGCACATTGTTAATTAGAAAGAGGTTTTGATCTACACCACCGCCCCTGATATTATATCCGGCAGCCGACTCTCCAATTGTCTGAACACCAGGAAGTAATAAACTGGCTTTTAGAATATCTCGCTCACCAGCAACAGGAGGTAATTCCCTGATTTCCTTCATGGTAATTTGCTCAAAACCAATCTGCATTCCTTTGGTGTTGTTATATTTATCTTCTTTAACAACCACTTCATCCAGAGCAATCATATTTTTTGCCATACCAATGTTTAAGCGGCCATCGGAGAGGAGGGAGAGTTTTTTCCGGACAGCTTCTTTACCTACTGAGCGATAAATTATGGTATAATCGCCCTTTCGAAGGCTCAGCATATAATTGCCATTAACATCTGCTGCGGTTCCTGTTTGTAATTCTTCAACATAAACACTGGCACCCAATAGGGGTTCACCTGTTTCTGCATCTTTTATTACACCACTAAGTGTAGCAATATTTTTCGAATTATTGTTTTTTTCACCAATAACTATTTTTTCTAATAAGCCAGATAAGGAATTATTATTTTCATTATCAAAAAAACCATTATTTTCATCCTTTTCAACTTCCCGTATCGCTTCATTTTCCCAATTTTCGTTTATCAGATCCAGATTTATTTTTTCTTTGGTAATATAGATATCTTGCTGATTAGAAACAGTATAAAACAGGTTGTATTTAGGAAGAAGCTCCCGGAGAACCATGTCGAGCGATTCATTGTTAAATTTAGAAGGTACAGTGATCGAATCAATCCACTCAATTTTATAATAAAAACTAAGCTGGTAGCCCTTTTCAAGATCGTTAATTAAAGAAACAAGGTTTTGCTGCGAACCTTGAATACTGACATTAACTTTGTTAAGTTGTGCAACTGATGATTCCAGATAAAATAAACTGGCAATTAAAAATATAAGTAATTTTTTTAAAGAATTCATTTTTATTAAGGTTATGAAATAATTGGTTCCAGGAAAATACTGTAATTGGGCTAATTAAAATTGTCGAAACATTTTGAAAGATTTATTAACTCATTGTTTGTGGCAAGCGAGATTTTAGGCAATTTTCTTTTATACCTTTTTTTTGCCTCAGATTTACTTACTCCAAAGAAATTTATAAAACCCCTTTTATTCTTAATTAAGTCAACTTGAAAGTCTTTTACTAAAAATAAAAGCCTATTAGGTACAGAAAATTGATTTATAAATTTTATATTAGAAGAAGTAGATAGAACTTTCGTCCATTTAGCAAGTAATGAAAAATCTTTTCCTTTGTAGATAAGTTCATAATAACCACTTAAATCACCCTGGGAATAAGGAAAATTGATAAATTTTTTGTCTTTGATTGCAAAATTATCAACTGTTAAACTATTAATTATTATGGTACTATTATTTCCTGTCGAGTTTTCAACTTTACAAATGACCCGATCTGTA
>JARGGF010000586.1 GCA_029210905.1 Bacteroidales bacterium
GCTTTGTTTAAAAATTCCACCATCCGCTCCCCGGGTTTTTTATAATCAATATAAACATAAGGAACATCTGTTAAAATATAAAACTCGTCTGCATTAATAGTAGTAGCCAATAACGAAGAAGCATTGTCTTTATCAATAACTGCATCCAGTGGTCTTACATAATTTTTCTCATCAAAATAGACAGGGATTCCACCACCACCTGAAGCAATTACTATGGTTCCCTGGCGAGCCAATGTTTCTATTGATTTGGCATTAAAAACCATTTTAGGATCCGGTGAAGGAACCACTCTGCGCCAACCACCATCTCTTTTAGGGCTTTCTTTAAAAATCCAGCCTTTCGATTTGGTCAAAGCATCAGCTTCTTCTTTAGTATAAATTTTACCAACTCTTTTGGTGGGATTCTGAAAGGCTTCATCATCCTTATCTACAACCACTTGCGTGACCATGGTAACCACATCTTTCTCCATTCCGTGATCCACCAAAACATTTCGTAACATCCGTTCAATCATATAACCAATTCCACCCTGTGAATCGGCAACACAAATATCTAATGGCATCTGAGGTATTTTGTAGGTCTCATAACCAGCATCATTTCGCATTAAGATATTTCCCACCTGAGGACCGTTGCCATGGCTTATCACAAGGTCGTACCCATCTTTTACCAAATAAATAAGGTTCTCAAGGGTATCTTTGGTATTTTGTTCCTGCTCTTCGATGGTACCATCCTGATCACCTCGTAAGAGCGCGTTGCCTCCAAGCGCAACAACTGCTAATTTTCCCATAGTAACTGTTTTTAAATCATTTAATTAATTAATTTTTTTGTCAATAATAGAGGGCAGCGAAAGTAATAATTTAAAACATGAAAAAAAATGAAAAAAACCCAATTTTAGAAAAACTGTTATTTAACATGTTTTGAAACTCAGAACAGGACTGACTTGTTGATAAAGTGTAAGGTTGGTGTTATTTGTTGAAGAAAAAGAATTTGCTGGTGATATAGGAGGGGGTAAGAGTTAAAAGTTATAGGTTATAAGTTATATGTTAAAAGTTATACGTTAAAAGTTATGGGTTATGAGTTAAAAGTTATAGGTTATGAGTTAATTGTTGGGGGTTTACGAAATTCTGTGAATGGAATGGATATTAGTTTCGCGTAAAGGATCAACTGAGGATTTCATTGCCTATGGAAGATTGGATGTTATTGACCTGCCATCATTTTTTCAGGAAATGAAAGTGTCATTTCTTTAATTCTGTCAGGTGAAAACCTCTGACGGGGGCAGAAAATGAAAAAAACCTAATTTTAGAAAAATTGTTATTTAACATGTTGTTAAAGCGAGAATGAAACAAAAACAGGAGGAATATAGTGTCTGCTTTTATTAGTTATGCAATATATTTTTTATTACTGATGTGTTTACTTTCAACACTATCTAATATTGCTTTACTGTTAAAGTATTTTCTTTTAATACTATAATATATATTTTTATAGCTCTGACTAATTTCTTTACTACTGAAGGATTATCTTTTAATGCCATTCTAATTTCTTTCATCGCTAACATAATATTTTTTACTGCTATGTCATTTTCTTCCATCGCTAAAGCTTTTTTGTTCTCTGCTTGGTTATTTTCTTTCTGTGCTATAGCTTTTTTGTTCACTGCTAAAGCATTATTTTTCATTGCCAAAGGATTTTTGTTCACCGCTGATACATTTTATTTCAATGCTAAAGTAAATTGTGCTGGAACGGGTGCGGGTTTTATTATTACTGATGGGTATTTTTTTTGGGCGGGTTATTGATTGCTAAAAGATGATTATGATAATCACAGATGCTCCCTGTCTCCTTTTGTGGTGGAAAATGATTCCGGAAGGAAGTTGCTACAAATCACCGGGATGATTAGCTGGTTAAGCATATTTGTAAAAAAGGTTTAGGGTTTAACTATTTAAGTAAATTATTTTGCAATGATTATTTCCTCAAAAGGTAATCTATGCCTAATTGATTTATAAAAATCGGGAATTATTGCATGCTTAATAGCCAAGCTGGTTTAGGTTATGCAAATTCAACCTAAACCAGCTATAATAAGGTTCTCTACTTTTTCATTTCGCCAAAGTATTTCATAAACTGGACCCTTTCAAAAATAGCAGGATTATGACTGTTTTCCTGGCTCATTTGCCCTTTAAAATCAGCTATAGCAGCATATTTGTTCTTTCTCATCCAGTCTTCCAAATCATTTAAAATTCTGGTTATCTGATCAGTTCCATTCTTGTATAATGTTGACACTACCTGAACAGCATCAGCACCGGCAAGCAACTGCTTGATGAATGCCTCACCATCATGTACACCAGTAGATGCTGCAAGACTACAATTCACCCTGTTGGCCATAATAGCAATCCATCTTAGCGAAATTGCCAAATCCTGCGGTGAGCTAAGTACATGGGTAGACAATACTTTTCTGTTTTCTATATCAAAATCGGGGCTATAGAAGCGGTTAAACAAGACCAGTCCGGCGATATCAGTTTCTGACAGTTGCTGTATCATCTGGGCAACATTAGAAAAATAATAGCTAATTTTTAAAGAAACAGGGATACGAACAACCTTTTTCACGTTTTTTATGATGTCAAAATAAAGTTGTTCAGTTTCTGCCCCACTCCTCGTTAAATCAGTAGGCAGGATAAATGCATTAAGTTCGAGGGCACTGGCTCCGGCATCCTGGATTTTTTTTGCAAATAAACTCCATTCAGCAGATGAAATACAATTGATACTGGCAATAACCGGAATATTAACTTCCTTTTTGCAACTTTCAATCAAGGCTATGTATTTACCAAGATTTTCTTCCTTTATTTTATAATCGAAATAGTCGTAATATTCAAGATTATTGTCGTCAAAGGCCACATTTTTAAGCTCTTGTTCATATTCCATTAAAATTTCTTCTTCAAAAATGGATTTAAGCACAACAGCTCCAGCCCCTTTTTTTTCAAGGTCTTTAATATCTTCCAATGAATTTGTAAGGCCACTACTACCAACAATAAGTGGGTTTTTTAATGTAAGGCCTAAATATTTTGTTGATAAATCAATCATAATTAATATGTTAAGGTTTTTAACTGTATTTAAATATCAGAATCAGGCATTTACTTTTTCCTGAACATACTTGTGCATTCCTGCTGCGGCCCTTCGCCCATCGCCCATGGCGAGGATAACGGTAGCACCACCACGAACGATGTCACCTCCTGCAAAAATATCAGATATTGATGATTGCATGGTCTCTTCATTTACCACAATAGTGCCCCAGCGGGTAACTTCTAAATTACTTAACGATGCGGGAATTAACGGGTTAGGAGAAACGCCTACACTAACAATTACAGTATCCACATCAATAAAATATTCCGAACCTTCAATTGGAACTGGTCTGCGCCTTCCACTATTATCTGGTTCACCTAATTCCATTTTTTGAACCTTCATTCTGTTTACCCGTCCTTTTTCATCGGCATAATATTCAAGGGGGTTATTCAGATTCAAAAACTGAATACCTTCTTCCTGGGCATGTTTAACCTCCTCAACACGGGCAGGCATTTCTATAAGTGATCTACGATAAATAATCATGGCATTTTCTGCGCCCAGGCGCTTGGCTGTTCGAACTGAATCCATAGCAGTGTTTCCGCCACCTATAACGGCAACATTTTTGCCACTAATTACTGGAGTATCAAATTCAGGATTGGCAGCATTCATTAAATTAACACGGGTAAGGTATTCATTGGAAGAAAAAATGCCAATATAGTTTTCTCCGGGAATATTCATAAAATTAGGTAAGCCGGCCCCACTTCCAACAAAAAAAGCTTCAAAACCATGTTTACGCAAATCATCAAACGAAGCGGTTTTTCCAACAATAAAATTGGTAACAAACTTCACGCCCATTTTACGTAAGCTTTCAATTTCAACATCAACCTTTGAATTGGGTAACCTGAATTCAGGAATACCATATTTTAGCACCCCCCCAATTTCATGAAGTGCCTCAAATACAGTTACTTCATAACCAAAACGAGCCATGTCTGCTGCCCATGCCAAACCAGCAGGACCAGAACCTATAGCCGCTACTTTAAGCTTATTGGATGCAGCTACTTTGGGGACAGACATTTTTCCACTTTGTTGTTCAAAATCAGCAGAAAAACGCTCAAGATAGCCAATTGCTACCGGTTCTTTTTTA
>JARGGF010000587.1 GCA_029210905.1 Bacteroidales bacterium
TTAGACATAAGTATGTTTGTCCCTATGGTTTCATTACCAGGGAAACCACATGATGCAGTTAATATTTTGCAGGCAAAAAAGGTTAAAATTGATTCAGCTTTTATTGGAAGCTGCACCAATGGACGTATTGAGGATTTAAGAGAAGCTGCTAAAATATTGAAAGGCAAAACGGTGGCACCTGGTGTTGTATTAAAAATTGTACCTACAACTGATAAAATATGGATGCAATGCCTTGAGGAGGGCCTGATTGAAACGTTTAAAGCTTCAGGTGCTTTGGTGTCCAATGCTGGTTGCGCAGGTTGTGCAGCGGGTCAGGTTGGACAAAACGGACCTGGTGAAATCACAATTAGTACCGGAAACCGAAATTTTCCCGGAAAACAGGGTAAAGGAGAGGTTTACCTGGCTTCACCAGCTTCTGTTGCCGCTTCAGCTTTGGCAGGTTACATAACCACTTTTGATGATATTCCTGAAAAGCCAGCAATTTTTGAGGTAGATTTGTCCAAAACAAACGTCTCAGGTAAATTATCTGACAAAATAGTGGAAGAAAAACCTTCTGTTCTTGAAGGCAGGGTTTGGTATATTCCAAAAGATGATATTGATACCGATATGATTTTTCATAATCGTTACCTGGCCATTACTGAATTGGCTGAAATGGGTCAATATACTTTTGACAATCTTGCTGGTTATGAGGATTTTGCCAAAAAAGCAAAAAAAGGCGATATTGTTGTTGTGAATAAGAATTTTGGAAGTGGCAGCTCCCGCCAGCAGGCCGTTGATTGTTTTATTTCACTTGGTATACAGGCTGTTATAGCTGAATCCTTTGGAGCAATTTATGAACGAAATGCAATTAATGCTGCATTCCCAATCCTTAGCTATCAATCAATTGATGAATTAGAACTTGAGGATGGAAACACCATAAAAGTGAACTTAAAAACAGGTGAGTTTGAAAACCTCACCAAAGGAAAAAAGGTGCAAGGTGAGCCGTTTTCAGAAGTTCAGCTTGAGATTTATCAAAATGGTGGTTTGTTTTAGTATAGCATGATTTGAATTTGAACAATAGATTTGTATCTTAGAGGGATTGAATGAGTGAATGGTTGAATGGTTTGAGGGTTTCAAAGGGTTACAAGGTTTCAAATGGTTTGAGGGTTTCAAAGGGTTTCAATGACCAATTTCCAATATACTAATAACCAATATACCAATAACCAATATACTAATAACTAATTTACTCCCTTCGGTTCCCGATGCTCGGGACAAGCTATGAGAAAAGTTCTAATAACCAATCGATCACTGAGCTTCGGTTGTTAACTAAACGCTATAGATAAACTATCTACTTAATCCTAATCATCATGGTTGAAAAAGAAGTGACAATGCTTAATGAACAAATCAAAAAACTTGACGCAAAAGATTTTGATTTGGATGCCTGGAAAATTTATACCATAAATATTCTTGAACGAATTTTTGGAGCTGAATCTCATAAAATTCAGCAAATAAAAGAGTTAAAGTACGATTTTAGCAGTTGGTCTTTGCGTGATACTTCTGGTTCAGCAGGATCGATAATTAAAACAGCCAGAGTGATACTAGAATCATCCATCAATGAACTTGAGAATTTTGGCTTGCCGAAAAGGGACAAGGTTGAAAACCTAAATGCTTCGGAGGCCGTTTTAAGCGTTTTTGAAGATGAATTAAAAGGCTCCCAATTCAGAAAACTTAAAGAAATACTTCAAAATAATGATGTTAGTGAAAAGAAAAGGCTTTTAACTGAATTATTTAGTGATTTGGACAACGAAGCCAAAGAATCATTGTTGTTAAATATTATGCTAAAGATGTAAATAGTTAAATGTAAATAGTTAAATGTAAATAGTTAAATGTTAATTGTTAAAAGTTAAATGTTATAATTGTTAACAAATAACTATTAACGAATAACTACTAACTAATAACTACTATCAAATAACATATTTAAAAATTGAATTATGTCTGGAAAAACTTTTGTCGAAAAAATATTTGGTGCCGATAAAGGCAGTGTGGTTTTTAAAAAGCCCGACATTGTTTTAACACACGATAATACCGCAAGTATTAAAAAAACATTTGCCCAGATGGGAGGGGCTAAAATCTTTGATCCCAACCAGTTGTTGGTAGTATTGGATCATAATGCACCACCAACTTCGGCAAAACTGGCTTCGCAGTACCAGGAAATAAGGGATATTGTAAATGAGCAGGGAATCAGTAAATTTTATGATGCAGGAAAAGGTATCTGTCACCAAATAATGTCGTACCATGCCATGCCGGGAATGGTGATTGTTGGGAGCGATAGCCACACCTGCACTGCTGGTGCTTTTAATGCAATGGCAGCCGGGATTGACCGGACTGAAGCTGCAGGCATTTGGAAACGTGGCGAAACATGGTTCCGTGTTCCGGAGTCTATTAAAATTACTTTGACAGGACGCTTGAAATCAGGGGTTTATGCAAAAGACTTGTCCCTCTGGATAATTGGGATGATAGGTTCAGCTGGTGCCAATTATATGTCGATTGAATACCATGGCGAAGGAGTAAAAACATTAGGTATTTCGGAGAGGATGACATTAGCCAATCTGGCTTCTGAAATGGGCGCAAAAAACGCCGTATTCCCTCCCGATGAAGTTCTGGCTGCCTTCTATGGCAAAAACAAGGTTGAAGGCATCTGGGCCGATGAAAATGCCGTTTATGAAAAGCAAATTGAAATCAATCTTGAGGAAATATTTCCACTTGTGGCTGCACCGCACCATGTTGATAATGTAAAAGCCCTGGCTGAAGTAAAAGGTACAAAAGTTCAACAGGGATTTATAGGAACATGTACCAATGGCCGGATTGAAGACCTTCGTGAAGCAGCTAAAGTGCTCAATGGCAAAAAGATAGCTCCTGATTTTCAACTATTGGTAACACCGGCATCGCAGGAGATTTATTTACAGGCCATTGAAGAAGGTATTATCACCCAATTAGTAAAGGCTGGCGCAAATATCCTGACTTCTTCATGCGGACCATGTCTGGGCACAGGGCAGGGCATACCTGCAGATGGGATGACTGTTATGTCTACTTCTAACCGGAATTTCCTGGGACGAATGGGGAATAAGGCTGCAAGTATTTATCTTGCTTCTCCGGCCAATGTGGCTTATGCTGCTTTGAAAGGTGAAATAGCCGATCCCCGGAGTGAAGAAAGTAATGATAAATTTCCATTCCAAAGGGAGCAAAGCCATACTTTGACCATTCCTGCAACAGAAAATAGAAGGCTTGGAAATGTCTGGAACTATAAAGATGTGGATAATCTGAATACCGACCTGATGTTTGCCGGTAACCTGACTTACAATGTATTGAGTTCAGATGCACCTTCAATAATGCCTCATTTATTTGTTGATTTTGACCCAAATTTTACTAAGAATGTTCAGGCTGGCGATATTATTATTGCCGGCGATAATTTTGGCTGTGGAAGTTCCCGCGAGCATCCCTCAGTTGGATTGGCTTATGCTGGGATAAAAGCCGTAATTGTTAAATCAGTGAACAGGATATTTTATCGTTCTGCAGTTAACCAGGGACTTTTATTATTAGTATTACCTGAAGTGGTTGATGCTTATAAACCGGACGATCTTGTTGAACTTGATTTTGCAAATGGCATTATTCTGCTGAACAAAAAGGAATTTAAATTTGCGGCACTACCTGAAAAACTAATGCAGATTATTGAGAAAAAAGGGCTGGTGAATTGGATGAAAGAGATGGCATAGGTGTGATAAGTTGAATGAAAAAAGATAAATGTTAAATGTTAAATGTTATTTGTTATTTGTTATTGGTTAAATGTTAATAGGTTAGTTAGTTGATATGGGTTAATTGTTAAAATGATATTGATAGAAGAATAATGGCAATAATTGATCATCAGTTTCGTTAAAGTATAAGAATATTAATTAAATTTTAGATGATGAAAAAGATGTTGAGAAGTTTAGGTTTGTTATTGCTTGTTGGTTTAATGTTTGGATTTAATAGTTGCGAAAAGGTGGCAGAAGCACTCACTTTGCCTTCCATGAAAGCTACTGTGGATGATGTGGAATGGAACTCATTATTCAGGGCTAGTGTTTATAATCAGAGCGATGCCCAGCCGAGTATTGTAATTACTGGTACGCCAACTGCTAGTCAAACAGCTGATAAAACAATTATTCT
>JARGGF010000588.1 GCA_029210905.1 Bacteroidales bacterium
TCGGGCCAGGGCTTTTTTGTGAAAGCTACTGCTACCGGTACCCTTGGGAAAGATGACCAATTTACCATTCCTAAAACCGCACGTACCCATACTACCCACACTTTCTGGAAAAGCGGAAAGGCCCTGATTACTAATCTTTTCAGAATGAACTTATCTAAAGATGGATTTAAAGATGAAACAGTGTTGTGGACAGTAGATGGGTCAACAGAAGGGCACGATGGTAATTTCGACCTTCATAAACGGTTTTCAATGGATTTAACAAAGCCGCAAATTTATACCTTTAATAATAATGGTAATTTATTTGCATTAAATGCTTTCCCATTGATAGGTGAAAAAAAGGAGGTTGCTGTTGGTGTAAATATTGGTGCTGCAGGTACATATTCCATTAATTTCACTGAAAATAATTATGATGGAATTCATATATACCTCGAAGATAAACTGAATGAAATAATGACCAATACAAGGTCTAGCGCTTCATATACCTTCGCATCCGAAGCAGCGAATTTTCAAAATCGCTTTATACTTCATTTTAATCCTAATAATGCTCCGGTAATTAATGGAACTATTATGGATCAATCTGTTAATGAAGATGAGAACTATGTTTTCACAACTACAATTGATTTTTCAGATGAAGATTTTGATGACAAGGTAAGCATTTCTGCACAATGTCCTGAATGGCTTAGCTTTAACCCATCTACTAAAACATTTAGTGGTACTCCTGTAAACAGTAATGTTGGCAGCCATATCATTAAATTAACAGGTACTGATTTGATGAATGCAAAAACTGAGGTGTCATTTAATATTGTTGTGCTAAACGTGAATGATGCACCTACTCTTGCAAACGCTATGGCAGATCAAATAGTGAATGAGAAAACCCTTTATTCCTTCACAATTCCTGCTAATTCATTTATTGATATTGATTTAGGGGATAAATTGAGCTTTTCTGCAACATTATCTGATGGCTCTGCGCTACCATCATGGTTAATATTTGATGAAAACACTGCTACTTTTTCTGGAACTTCTGCAGGGCCTTGCGTGCTAAATATCAAACTTACAGCATCAGACAATTCAGGTGCTTCAGTTTCCGATATGTTTATGCTCGAAGTGCTTAATGTAAATGATGCACCTGAATTGAGCAATGCAATTCCAGATCAGGAAGTTGCCGTAAGTAGTTATTATTCTTATACAATTCCGGGCAACACATTTACTGATGCTGATGCTGATGATCAAATGGTATTAACTGTAGCTATGGCAAATGGGGATCCATTGCCAAATTGGTTGACTTTTGATGCTCAAAATTGGAAACTTTATGGAATATCTGACTATCCGGGTGATTTATTGTTGCAAGTAACAGCAATAGATAGCAACAGTGCCAGTGCAAGTGATGAGTTTTTGCTTTCCGTAAAAAGCGTTACTGGCATTAACAAAGTTGAAGAAAATCAAGTAAAAGTATCGCCAAATCCAACAAAAGGGAAGTTTATAATATTAGTCGGAAGCATTAGCGAGAACTTTAAATACTCCATAAGTGATTATAATGGTAAGCATATTAAAAATGGCAAAATTACTTTACAAGCCACTGAAATTGATATGACCGATTATGCTGATGGGGTTTATTTTATTGAATTAAATAATGGAAAAGAAAGTAGTACGCACAAATTAATTTTAAATAAATAGCATTCAAGTCGTTTAGTTAGTTAAATTTTGAAAGACCTTCCAGTTTGCGAACCTGCGGATTTGGAAGGTCTTTTAATATTTACAACTTGGCAGAGTCCAAAGGACCTGCCAGAGTTTAAATGGAATACTGGTCAGTGGCCATTTGAAATTTCTAATTTCAAACTTCCTTGTACCTCAATGAAAAAACAAATACCCAATCGATATTGCCGCTACAATACCGGCAAAATCGGCTATTAAACCACAGGTAACAGCATAACGTGTGTTTTTAATGCCTACTGAGCCAAAATATACCGCGATAATATAAAAGGTGGTATCTGTGGCACCTTGCACGGTGGAGGCTATTCTACCAACAAATGAATCGGCACCATGGGTATTCATTGCATCTATCATCATACCCCTGGCACCACTTCCGCTGAGTGGTTTCATTAAGGCTGTTGGTAAAGCTTCGATAAAATCGGTATTTACACCTAATGCCATAAATATAGACGATATTCCCTTGATTAGGTAATCCATTGCGCCTGAGCTTCTAAAAACTGCAATTGCAACCAATATGGCTACCAGAAATGGTATAATCTTAACTGCTATTTTAAATCCATCCTTGGCACCTTCAATAAAGGCTTCGTAAACGTTTACTTTCTTCCTTACAGCAAGTAAAATGAACGAAATAATTATTGAAAAAAGAATAATATTGCTTGCCTGTGTTGATACTAAGGTTATTTCATCCTTATTTAATTTGGAAAGATAATAGATAATGGCCAAAATCAAAGCAGTTAATCCCCCAAGGTAAGCAAGTATTACTCTGTTAAATAGGTTGATTTTCTGATAAATAGCCACACTTATCAAGCCTGCAAGGGTTGAGAAAAATGTTGCCAGCATAATTGGGATAAAAATATCAGAAGGGTCTGCTGCCCCTAATTGTGCACGATAAACCATTATACTAATTGGGATTAGCGTAAGCCCTGAAGTATTAAGAACCAGAAACATTATTTGTGCATTACTTGCAGTATCTTTTGTTTTGTTGGTCTGTTGCATTTCTTTCATTGCTTTTAGACCCATTGGAGTTGCTGCATTATCCAATCCGAGCATATTAGCTGATATATTGAGCATAATAGAACCTGTAGCCGGATGATCTTTTCCCAATTCGGGAAAAAGTTTTTGAAAAAAGGGTCCAATAAGTTTTGAAAATACTTTTACGATGCCTCCTTTTTCACCAATTTTCATTAACCCCATCCATAAGGTTAAAACTCCTGTAAGTCCAAGAGAAATCTCAAACCCGGTTTTAGCCATATCAAAAGTGCTGGAAACCATATTGGGAAAAACTTCCATATCACCAAAGAAAATAAGGCGAACCAGTCCAACAACAAATGCGATAAGAAAAAATGCAATCCAGATGTAATTTAAAGCCATATTATTTAATTATTTGATCCTACGAATGTGTAAAAAAAATTGATAAGATCAAATAAAAAAAACCTCCCCGGTTTGGGAAGGTTTAATAAAGTACTTAAATTTTGTACTGGAATTATGATTGGAATTTGATTACATCATTCCACCCATTCCGCCCATTCCACCGGCTCCGCCCATTGGAGGCATTGGGTTTTCTTCTTTTTCGTCAGTTATTATTGCCTCAGTAGTCAATAACATTCCGGCAATTGAAGCAGCATTTTCAAGAGCTATACGCACTACCTTTGTTGGATCAATAACACCAGCTTCGAATAAATCTTCATAAACTTCTGTTCTTGCATTATAGCCAAAGGAACCTTTGCCTTCTTTTACTTTTTGAACTACCACAGAACCTTCATCACCTGCATTGGTAACTATTTGACGAAGAGGCTCTTCGAGAGCTCTTTTTACAATACTCATTCCGGTAGTTTCATCTTCATTGTCGCCAGTTAAATCGTTTAGTGCTTCAATAGAACGAATATAAGCAACGCCACCACCAGGAACGATACCTTCTTCAACAGCTGCGCGGGTTGCACTTAATGCATCATCAACGCGGTCTTTTTTCTCTTTCATTTCCATTTCTGAAGCTGCACCTACATAAAGAACAGCAACACCACCAGCAAGTTTAGCCAATCTTTCCTGAAGCTTTTCTTTATCATAATCAGAAGTGGTTGATTCAATCTGAGCCCTGATTTGTTTAACCCTGGTCTCAATATTAGATTTTTCGCCGGCACCATTAACAATGGTTGTATTGTCCTTGTCCATTGAAATTTTTTCAGCTTTACCAAGCATTTCAAGGGTAGCAGCTTCTAATTTTAATCCTTTTTCTTCTGAAATAACGGTTCCGCCAGTAAGAATGGCTATATCTTCCAACATTTCTTTTCTTCTGTCACCAAAACCTGGTGCTTTTACTGCCAAAACATTGAATGTACCTTTGAGCTTATTTACAACAAGCGTTGCGAGTGCTTCGCCCTCCAACTCGTCAGCAATAATTACCAAGTTTTTGCTAACCTTTACAAACTTTTCTAAGAAAGGCAAAGCTTCTTGAACCGAAGCTATCTT
>JARGGF010000589.1 GCA_029210905.1 Bacteroidales bacterium
CAAAACAAATTTATATTTTATCTATTTTAAGAAATTGTTTGGCTTGAATACAGCCAAACGGCTCCTGCAAGGTGATTTGTATCAAATTTAAAAAAACTGATACTGACCATGTCAGGAAATTTTACTTAATTAAAGATTGCAATATTTGCTTCTAATACCATCAATAGTTTCTTTAAGCTTCTTATATTGTGTTTTAGTTAGTAATAAATTATTTTTTCCGCCAATAACTATTTTCCCATTGTTATTTTTTACAGTAGTTTTCTCATCACTGGTTGGTTTTACTTCTGCAAAAAAACTGTCAAGTTTTTTTATATCATCCAAAACAAAGGATATCTGATCATCACCTTTCTGCTGAACAATATAATCTCTTATAACTTCAAAAGTATATTTTTGTTCTGCCAGTAAACGTGAAATTTCGCTGTCAGGTTCAAAATTTTCTATATTGTTGGTAGCCAGATACAAACTTTCAATAAAACCACCTAATGAAATTAAAGAAAGTAAATTCTCTTTTTTGTTCTCTAAAAAGTGATCATATATTTTTTTATTATACTCTTTTGAGAGTCTCTTAATTGAATCAGGTGAATGTAGATTGTTTTTAACTCGGTTCAGCTGAATGCTTTCAAGCAAGTAGCTTACTTCAAGTTTCTTACAAAGATCTTGTACTGCTACAAATAAATTCGCAGAACTGTTTAATTCATCATAGTAGGCACAATAAGCCAAATCTGCAGAATAAATGCCCAGGTTTATAGCCTGAGAAGATTGTACCAGGTAATTTTCAGATTCAGTAAAATCATGAATCAGTCCAACCTTAAATCCGAGGTTTGATTCATTTAATACTTCTACTATTTCACCGGGAGTGGAAACCAGGTAAATAATCTCAGTACTTCCATCAGTAATTATAACACCTGTGTCAAGCGAATTTAGATCTATTATGGAATCTTGTTCCTGATCAGTATCAGAGCCACCAGAACATGAAAATATTAATGAGGCAGCAACAGCAAAAGTTATTAAAATCTTAAATTTCATAAGTTTCGTTTTAATTTATTTAAATACTAGTATCATATTTTTTTCGTTAATATTTTATTTTTCACCCAAACCATCTTATCAGGGACATTCAGGCTTAAAACTATATAAAGTGTCAGCCACATCAACCATAGTTGTATGGTATTAAACCAAAAGGTGTCAATTTTTGTATTTCCAATATTTTTAACCGGGGCGTAAAAATGTGAA
This sequence comes from Bacteroidales bacterium, assembly GCA_029210905.1. GTDB lineage: Bacteria > Bacteroidota > Bacteroidia > Bacteroidales > NBLH01 > NBLH01. Next base: position 1,231 of record JARGGF010000589.1, read on the forward strand.
CGTCCGAGGTGGTTTGCCGGTGTATGAAATATGGGTTCACTTTTTCTGATTATTTCATTATTTGCAATAATCATTTTTTTTGAATTCAAATTATCCTGTTTTACAAATCTTGCGATACTTTCGTTGTAATGCTTGTTTTTAAAATTGATATATGCATTTTTTGAATCAAATTTTTGCATTGCTAGCATCATCAGATCGTCTTTAGCCTTCATTATATTATTAATTTCATCAGAAATAAATTCTTTGCATTTTCTAAGAAATTCAGTTGCATTGCTTATTTGAGCAGAATCAGCGAAACTTGAAAACTCCGGAATTTTTAATTTTGCTGTTTTGGCAATTTGCTCAAATCCATTTTTAATTAACAAATCCTTACCGGGTTTATAGTTCTGTCTGCAATCATTTAATACATTGGTTAAAAATGGTATAACATGATATTGAATATATGAATAATCGCTTATTTTTTTTTCTGTGTCAAAAAAGAGCTTTTCGTATTTGTTATTTTTAAACTGTTCTACAATTAAAGCCTCAAATCCCCAGCGTGAAGCCATAATATCACCAACAAAAGGAACATATTTTTTTGAGGAAATTGAATAATGAAGATCATCAAAATTCACTACCACGCCGCTCAGCAACAGCTGAGGTATTAAAATTAACGGTATGGTAATGTAAACGGCAATTATTGAACGCATAGAGGCAGAAATAACCAAGCCCAATATGTTTGCAAACGAAGAAAGTGAAAACATTATTATAAAAAACTTAAAACCAATATCAGGTATACTTAGTATTAATGTGCAAATTATTACATAAAGGGCAGATTGAATAAAACTTAAGAGTAATAAAAACAAAATCTTTGCATTAAGATAGGCGTTTCTGCTTAGATTTAAAAAGGATTCTCTAAGCATGAGCTTTCTGTCAACAATTATTTCTTCTGCGCTAACTATTAAACCTATAAATAAGGATACAATTACACTCATAAAGAAAAAAGACGGAATATTTTCGTTCAATGAAAAGGAGTAGGAGAGGACACCACTTTCGGAATAGGTGGTATTTTTGGTGAAATATCCAAGAATTAAGGCCAATATGGGAGCTATAAGCAGCGCTACCAGTAGGTATTGTTTGTCACCAAGTTTGGTTACAAAATTTCGTTTAAAATAAATGGCTACTTGTTTAATTTTATTGGGGGGTTGAAAATTTGGAGCTGGCAATTCCATATTTTCTTCATTTTTTTCCAAAACTTTTTTTGTTTTGATAAAATAATCAAACCACTCTTGCGGCGAATGGACCCTTTCTGCGGTTGTCTCGCCATATTCATTAAGCTTCTTTTCTTCTAACAATCTGAATATTTCTTCAGGAATAAAATACCCATGTTTGGTTAAATTCTTTAGAATATCTACCCGTCCGGTTTTTTGCCTGAAATAATCGAAAACCTCGGTAGGTGGCCCCTGGTAAACAGGGTAACCACCTTTATCCAGAATAATTAACTGATCGAATAATTTAAAAATTTCAGAGGATGGCTGGTGGATATTTGTAATAACTAAACGCCCTTTTCTAACCTGATCTGCAAGAAGATAGACTATTTTTTCAGCATCAGATGATGAAAGACCAGAAGTAGGTTCATCAACAAGTAAAATATAAGGTTCTCGAATTAGCTCAAGCGCAATGTTTAAGCGTTTCCGCTGTCCTCCACTGATTAATTTTTTGAGAATTGATCCTACCACCAGGTCTTTAAATTCATAGAGATCTAATTCGGTTAATAAGTTATTTACCTTCTCTTTTATTTGTTCTTTGTTTAGATTAGCAAAACAAAATTTTGCCTGAAAATAAAGGTTTTCAAAGATACTCAATTCTTCAATTAAGGAGTCCTCTTGTGGAACATATCCAATAATACCTTTAACTTTATTTTTTTGTTTTGAAAATATTTTGCCATTGATTGCAATTTCACCAATTTGTGGTTCAATGTTTCCATTTAAAAGGTTCATCAGGGTTGTTTTGCCGGAGCCGCTTCCGCCAAGTATCCCGATAAATTGAAATGATTTTGCCGCTATTGAGAATTGATGGATTCCGTTTGAGCTGTTTTTAAACTTATAACTAATATTTCGGGCTTCATAATTAATTCTTGAAAATTCGTATTTTGAATTGGAAAATCCTGCCAGTATCTCGTTATAATATATATCATTAAAATTGTCACCACTTATTACTGTATTGTGTGAAAATACGTATAAGTATCTGTTATAAAGCGGCTTGTTGTTTAGGAAAATTTCCTGGTCACCCTCATAGTTAAATAAATAAAGATTTACGCTTTTTATGTATAGAAAAGTGATTTTTCCATCTAATCCATCTCTCTCAATAAACCTGACTTTATCTGGTAAAATTGAAGATCTGGAGATAATTAGCAATTGTTCTTTGTTTTTAACCTTAAAAAGAATGTTAGAAATAAAAGCTGCAAAATTTGTAAATTCTTCAGTATCAATATTAAATTCATTTGCAATTATTCTGGAGGCCTCATTCTCTTTACTATCGGTGAATAAACTACCCTGAACTTTGCCTGAAAATTTAAGAAACTGCATCACATGGATAAGTATTAGCACACGAAGTTTTTTAGGCAATTTCCCCTTTATATTATTGCAAAGGGCATAAAGTAATTCATTGTTGTAATTGTTAGTATTTTTGTAATACTGAAGTTGGGATTCTATTTGTAAGGTGTAATCGGAAACATTTTCTAAGTGATATTCTGACTCAAGAAAAACTTCAATAAAATTTAGTGCCTCATCCTCAGACAGACCCTTGTAGAATACTGAGATAATAGAAAATAAATGTATTAAGGCTTCCAGAATTTCCTTTTTCATACATTATTAGTTTGATGAGAATATTGTTTAAATTGGTTATGTTTTAGAACATTGTGGGAAAAATAAATTTAGATACTCTTCCTCTATTCCCCT
>JARGGF010000058.1 GCA_029210905.1 Bacteroidales bacterium
TTGCTTGCTTCATTTTTTGCACATATTATCACCGATAAAGGTTGTTTTTCGGGTTTTTCAACAGACTTTTCCTTATAAAACGCTATTCTTAAATAAAAAAAGAGGTAATAAAATAATTGGATAACTAGGGAAATGGCAAATACAACTAATAGATAAAAAGAAATAACATCCAGCTTTAAAAAGTAATTCATATATAAAATAGTCTACAATTTTTATAGAATTTTAAGAAGTTGCAAATTTATATAAATTAATTATTAATAACGGATAATGAATTAAGATTTTATATTTCAACGTAAAGTGAAGAGTATATTTATAGTGAAAAAGTACCTGCTGTTTAAAGAGCGTGGATAATATCCCGGAAGTGATCATGACAGGAACCTAAGTTTTACTGTTTTAATTATACTACAAATAAGGATAAAATAGCTACTTTTGCCGAAAAGAATTAAACAAAGGAAACTGCTCTCGAATGAAGTTTGTACTAGAGAAGAGGGATACCAGGTCGGCTGCCAGAACCGGACGTATTAAAACCGATAGGGGCGAAATACTTACTCCTATTTTTATGCCTGTAGGCACTGTTGGTTCTGTAAAAGGGGTCCATCAAACTGAGTTAATTGAAGATGTAGAGGCTCAAATCATTTTAGGCAACACCTATCATCTTTACCTAAGGCCAGGACTGGAAGTTTTGAAACAAGCTGGCGGATTGCATAAATTTATGAACTGGGAAAGGCCAATATTAACTGATAGTGGTGGTTATCAGGTATATTCACTAGCCGATCAAAGAAAACTCTCTGATGAAGGTGCTGCTTTCCGATCGCACATTGATGGTTCTAAACATTTATTTACCCCTGAAAATGTTGTTGACATTCAGAGAATTATTGGCTCTGATATTATGATGGCTTTCGACGAATGCACTCCCTTTCCTTGTGATTATAAATATGCCGAAAAATCGTTGGATCTTACGCATTTGTGGTTAAGCAGGGGGATGAAGCATTTTAATAACACCAATGATCTTTACGGATATTCACAAACTTTTTTTCCTATCGTTCAGGGAAGTGTATACAAAGATTTAAGAAAAAAATCTGCAGAAGTAATTGCTTCGTATAATGCCGAAGGAAATGCGATTGGAGGTTTATCTGTTGGCGAACCTGCAGAAGACATGTATGCAATGCTTGAAGTAGTAAACGAAATTTTGCCCCACGATAAACCTCGTTATCTTATGGGAGTGGGGACTCCTGCAAATATTTTAGAAGGTATTGCACTGGGTGTTGACATGTTTGATTGTGTAATGCCTACCAGAAATGGTAGAAACGGAATGCTTTTCACCAAAAATGGCATCATCAATATCAAAAATGAGAAGTGGAAGAATGATTTTTCGCCTCTTGAAGAAAATGGTGCTTCCTTTGTTGATACTCAATATTCTAAAGCTTATCTGCGACACCTTGTAGCTGCTAATGAACGATTGGCTGCGCAGATTGCCAGTTTGCATAATCTTGCATTTTATTTGTGGCTTGTAGGTGAGGCACGCAATAAAATTGAATCAGGTGAGTTTAGAGAATGGAAAGATATTATGGTGAAGCAATGTATGCAAAGACTTTAAAATCGATGAAAATAACAATTTTTAATAACAAATGGTAAAACGATTTTTTAATATACTAGGTATTAAAACCATTGATTTGTACATCATTAAAAAATTCCTGGGAACGTTCTTCTTTTCTATTGCACTTATCCTTGCCATTGTAATTGTATTTGATTTAGTTGAAAAAATGGAGGATTTTATGGAACACAATACACCTCTGAATGAGATTGTGTTCACATATTATGTCAATTTTTTGCCCTATTTTGCTAATTTCTTCTCTCCCTTATTTGTATTTATTTCAGTTATCTTTTTTACTTCCAAGCTTACCAGTAATTCAGAAATTGTTGCTATTCTAAGCAGTGGTGTGAGCTATCATCGCTTAATGAGGCCCTATTTTTTATCTGCTTTGTTTTTGGCTGCATTATCTTTGGTATTAACTGGTTATATAATTCCTCCGGCAAATAAAAAACGAATTGATTTTGAGCTTAAATATATTGATGGTGCTGTGGGCTTTACCAAAAGGAATGTCCACAAGCAAATATTGCCCGGTCAGTTTGCCTATATCGAAAGTTATGATAACAATCGTGATATTGGCTATAAATTTTCACTTGAAAGATTTGAGGATGGTGAATTGGTATCTAAATTAATGGCTAATCGTGTTAGCTGGGACTCAACACTTCAGAAATGGAAAGTGATGAATTATTATATCCGTAACTATAATAAAATAGGTCATGACGAAATTATTGAGGGCAAAAGTATAGATACTGTGCTTAATATGGATCCCAAAGATTTTAAAATGCGCTTAAAATCCATTGAAACCCTTAATACTCCTCAGCTAAAAGAATTTATTGCAGACCAGCAAATGAGGGGCGATGACAATGTAGAGGCATATAAAGTTGAAAAATACAGACGGCTGGCCTTTCCGTTTTCCACTTTTATTTTAACATTAATCGGAGTTAGTTTATCAACAAGAAAAACCAGAGGAGGAACTGGTTTGAATATTGCAGTAGGTATCGCGCTCAGCTTTATCTATATTTTGTTTATGCAAGTATTCACAGAATTAGCAAAAGCGAATTCAATGCCTTCATTATTAGCAGTTTGGATACCTAATATTATTTTTTTCTTAATTGGATTGTTTTTATACCGGCTCGCTCCAAAATAGAGGGCAATAATTCTTTTACAATTTTGAAATCCAGGAAAAATGCTCATTTAAGGTACAGATCGCTGCAGGTTTAGTAGGAAAGATTCCATAAATTGCTGAACCACTGCCTGACATGGCGGCATATAATGCACCATTTTTATAAAATTCTGATTTAATGGAATTTAACAAAGGATATTGATTAAAAATGCTGAATTCAAAATCATTATTAATTTTACTTTTCCATTCAGAAATGGGAGATTTTATTAAGTCTTTTAATGAAACTTTTGGCTGGGCCGGTTTTACTGAAGAATATGCATCAGCGGTGCTTACAAAAATATCTGGCTTAACTAAATAAATATAATAATCACTTAGGTCAAGTGAAATGTCTTCAAATTGTTCACCCCGTCCTTTTGCAAAAACTGCTTTGTTTTGTATAAAAAAGGCACAATCACTTCCAAGATCCGAAGCAATTGATTCAAGGTCGTTCTGTTTAATGCCTAATTTAAAAAGTGAATTGATTTCTTTTAGTAAAAATGCGGCATCGGATGAACCACCCCCTAAACCGGCACCCGATGGGATTATCTTATGCAAGTATATTTCAAGAGGAGGGATATTAAATCTTTTAGATAACAATTGATAAGCCTTATAACAAATATTTTCTTCAGCATTAATATTAAGTGCAATGCCCGATGTTTTTATTGCTATATGAACCTTATCGGGAATTATTTCGAGAACATCACTTAGCCCGATGGGATAAAAAATGGTTTCTATATTATGAAATCCATCTGGTCGCTTCGAAATAATATTTAATCCGATATTAATTTTTGCATTTGGAAAACTAAGCATCCTTATTATTTATATGATTGATAATCAGTAATTTTTGTAATCAACGAAGGTAGCAAAAATATAATATTTTAAGGCCGGTAAAAATTTTTTTCTGTTTCAACAGGAAAATATCGTAGAAATATTACGTGGTTTCTATTTTTTTTTGTACATTTGATACAGCCGGAAACCAGTATCTTGGATAACTTTAATTGGTTATAATTTATTAATTTAATGGTTTCCGGTTTTTCTTTTCCTTCCATTCACCAATTTCATCGTAATTTAAAAAATGTTTATAAAGTGTTAATAATTTAATTTTTATTTAAGCTTAATCAACAAAAAATCAGCAATTTAACCGTCGTAAATTTAATATAGCACGTTCATTTTATAAACAGAAGCCCTATTCTATCCTATTAATTTTTAATTTTGTGCTTCCATTAAAAAAAAATTGGTATTATGGTATTACTTGATTTTGAACAAAAAATTGGAGAATTGCTTGATCAGTTGCAAAAGGCCAAAGAGATTGGTGAGCAGAGCAATGTAGATGTCAGCACTACCATTAATGAGTTAAACATCAAGCTTGAAACAACCAGAAAGGAAATTTACGAAAACCTAACACCCTGGCAAAGGGTGCAAGTATCCAGGCATCCTGAAAGACCATATACATTGGCTTATATTGAATACCTTACAAATGGTGAATTTATTGAACTACACGGTGATAGAAACGTAAAAGACGATAAAGCCATGGTTGGAGGGTTTGGTTCAATTGATGGTGAAACGGTAATGTTTATCGGACAGCAAAAGGGGATAAATACCAAAATGAGGCAGTACAGAAATTTTGGAATGGCAAACCCTGAAGGTTATCGTAAAGCTTTGAGATTGATGCGACTGGCAGAAAAATTTAACAAACCCATTGTTACATTGGTGGATACTATGGGGGCTTATCCCGGACTTGAAGCAGAAGAACGTGGACAAGGTGAAGCCATTGCCCGGAACTTATATGAAATGTTTAATATAAAAGTACCTATTATCACTATTATTATTGGTGAAGGTGCCTCGGGTGGTGCAATCGGAATAGGAGTTGGCGATAAGGTGTACATGCTTGAAAACACCTGGTATTCTGTGATTTCTCCAGAATCATGTTCTCAGATATTATGGAGGACCTGGGATTATAAAGAAGTTGCCGCTGCTGCTTTAAAGTTAACTGCCAATGACATGCTGGAGCAAAAACTTATTGATGGAATTATCAAAGAGCCATTAGGTGGTGCACACACCAACCATCAAGAGGTTTTTGAATCTGTAAAAAAAGTGATACAAAAGGAGCTTAAAGACCTTAAAGCCATTGATAGTCAGGATCTAATCAATCAAAGAATAGAGAAATACGTGGCAATGGGCGAATTCATCGAAGAATAAAATTAATTTCTAATAGTATTAAATAAAGAGGAGCAGCACTCCTCTTTTTTAGGCTTTTAAAATAAATATCAAATGGCAACTAAGAAAAAACCAGCTTATCCTGTTAAAATTGAAGACAATGAATTAGGAAAAATTCCCCCACAGGCACTGGATCTTGAAGAAGCGGTACTTGGTGCCATAATGCTTGAAAAAAATGCAGCACTCGAAGTGCTTGATATTTTGCATCCCGAAAGTTTCTATAATCCTGCCCATCAAAAAATATTCAGTGCAGTTTATGAGCTATCAAGAACCTATCAACCAATTGATATACTTACAGTTACTGAAATGCTCCGTAAAACGAAGGAGCTTGATGAGGTAGGCGGTGCTTATTATATTTCAAAACTTACAAGCAATGTTGGTTCTGCTGCACATATTGAACACCATGCCAGGATAATTGCCCAAAAACACATACAGCGCGAATTAATAAGAGTAGCTGTAGACATTCAGAAACAGGCCTATGACGATGCAATTGATGTTCTGGATTTATTAAATTATTCGGAAAATTCAATTTTTCAATTGGCCGAAGGTAATATCAAGAATGAGACCTTAAAAATTTCTGAAATTATTGGAGAGGCTCTTGATAAAATTGAAGAAGCATCAAAGCGCGAAGACAATTTAAGTGGTGTTCCTTCAGGTTTTACCAGCCTTGACAGGATTACTGCTGGCTGGCAACCTTCTGATTTAGTGATAATTGCAGCCAGACCATCTATGGGTAAAACGGCGTTTATCCTTTCCATGGCCAGAAATATGGCAGTAAATCACAAGGTTCCGATAGGTATTTTTTCGCTTGAGATGTCTACACTTCAATTAGTAAATCGATTAATAGCTGCCGAAACTGAATTATCTAGTGAAAAATTAAGAAGTGGAAACCTTCAGGATTATGAATGGGAGCAACTTGATATTAAGACTAAAAATCTGAACGATGCCCCAATTTTTGTTGATGATACCCCAGCTATTACCATTTTTGAATTAAGGTCGAAGTGCAGAAGGTTAAAAACTCAGCATGGCTTAAAAATGATAATTATTGATTATTTGCAACTGATGACGGGTACCCCTGAAACCAGAGGAAACAGGGAGCAGGAGGTTAGTACCATATCCAGAGGTTTAAAAGCTCTTGCCAAAGAGCTGGATGTTCCTGTTATTGCACTTTCACAGTTAAACCGTTCTGTTGAAATGCGTTCCGGAGATAAACGCCCTCAACTTTCCGATTTGCGTGAATCCGGTGCCATTGAACAGGATGCAGATATCGTAATATTTATACACCGCCCCGAAAAATACGGTATTACTGAAGATGCTGAAGGAAATTCAACCCACGGACTGGCTGAAATAATTATAGCAAAGCATAGAAATGGTGCCATTACTGATGTTCAACTTAAGTTTAGGGAAGAACTTGCTAAATTTGAAGAGTTTGAGGTGGATGAACTTGTTCCTCTTGGTGAAGGTTTTTCATCTGGCGTTACCTTTGGTTCTAAAATGAATCAAGATATAAAGACCAATAATAATTCGGATTTTAATGAGTTTTCTCCCTTTGATTCAGAATCACCCTTTTAGAATTTTTATTAGTTTTGTTACTTCATCTGATGTTTTGATGATATCTGATTAATATTTTCAAATAATAATTTAGCAGTTTGAAAGATTATACATAAATTGTTTTTTTTACGTTGTAATTACAGGAACTAAAAAGGGCACTTTAATCAAAATCGGGCCTGACCTGCGTGAATTTCAAAACTACAAAATTACAAACATGAAGTACATCTATTTGACTATATTTCTGTTTATCAGTTCCATAGCAAATGCTACTTATCTTTTAATTCCAATGGATGAGGTGCAGAAAAATCATCTAAAGGCTTATGGTATAGCATTTTGGACTTTGCAAAACGACATTGAGGTAAGCTGGTTGTTAAACTATCGTGGAGGAAGTTTTATGATGGAATATCACCAGGAGATTGAAGAAGAGTGTAAAATAAGGGGGGTAAGCTTTCAATTAACTGCCGATTTTCAAGCCAATCAAATATTTGCCGAAATTGCCAGGCCTGACGTAAATATGGACAGGGTAAAGCTGGAAAAAGCACCGAAAGTCGCAGTGTATTCACCAAAAAGCAAACTTCCCTGGGATGATGCTGTTACCCTGGTGCTTAGTTATGCTGAAATTCCGTATGATGTAATATACGACAAAGAGATCATTGAGGGTGATTTATCTAAATATGACTGGTTGCATTTGCATCATGAAGATTTTACAGGACAATATGGAAAATTCTATGGAAATTATCGCAATGCTGCCTGGTATATTGAAAGTAAGCACGAATTGGAACAATCTGCCTCAGAATTAGGCTTTAAAAAAGTATCAGATCTTAAAAAATTTGTTGTAAAATCAATTCGCGATTATGTATCATTAGGCGGGTTTTTGTTTGCAATGTGCTCTGCAACCGACACCTACGATATTGTTTTGGCCTGTGGTGAAACTGATATCTGTATGCCAATGTTTGATGGTGATCCGGCTGATCCTGAAATGAATTCGAAGCTCAGCTATAATAATACATTTGCGTTTAAAGATTTTACTTTAAGCCAAAATCCTTTTGAGTACGAATTTTCCGATATTGATGCTACTAACTACAGGAATGTGCCACAGGATAAAGATTTCTTTTATCTTTTCGATTTTTCCGCAAAATGGGATCCGGTTCCTACCATGCTCTGTCAAAACCATCAGAAAATTATAAAAGGATTTATGGGGCAGACAACAGCTTTCAACTTAAATCTGGTTAAATCAAATGTGCTGATACTTGGTGAAAATAAGACCTATAATGAAGCAAGATACATCCATGGTGAGTTTGGGAAAGGTACCTGGACTTTTTATGGAGGACATGATCCTGCTGATTACCAGCATTTTGTAGGCGATCCGAAAACAGACCTTGACTTACATCCCAATTCGCCTGGTTATAGATTAATTCTTAATAACATTTTGTTTCCGGCGGCCAAGAAAAAAAAGATGAAAACTTAAAACAAGCATTTCATAGGTGGTTAATTTTGATTTTAACAAAAAGATTCCCCGTCGGCATTTTCTTTATTTTTCATAGCATCAATTACATGATCACATTTTTTTTCTAAACTGACCATAAATTAAAACCTTACATGCTTTTTCTTTGAAGGTTAACTGCCTTTGATTGAACCCTCCCAATTTTATGCATACCTATACAATCTACGTTGTTCCAGATAATGTGGAGATTAAATAAATTAGATATTGCTAAATTGAGTATTTATTACTAATTTCATTAATATGTTATATAACATGTTTTTTAGTTTGTTAAAATTTCTTAATCATACATAAATATATGTAAATTGGACACTTTAATATTTCATTTTTGCGACAACAACATGCTTAAATACAACACGTTACACACATTTACATATGATAATTAGTAATTATAGATTATTATGAGCGGTGAATCATTAATTCTGTTTTTTATTATTGGAGTTGTTCTTGTAGGTGGAGCCATTCTTTTTTCTACTTTTTTTGCTCCCAAATCTTCCAACCTTGCTAAGCTTGAGCCATATGAATGCGGTATTCCCGCAGAAGGCAAATCATGGATACAATTTAATGTAGGATATTATCTTTTTGCAATAATATATCTGGTATTTGATGTAGAGATAGTTTTTATCTATCCATGGGGAACAGTGATGAAGGAAATAGGGATGACTGCATTTATTGAGATTGTTATCTTTTTTGTTATACTGGGTCTGGGTTTGGCATATGCCTGGAAGAAAAAAGCGTTAAAATGGGTATAAAAATAAAATCGATGGATTATGAAGATTTCAACGATAATGATACGCTTGAAATCTTTAAAAAATCAGGAGGCAGTATTTTAATGTCTACTGTTGATAGTTTAATTAACTGGGGCAGGTCAAACTCCATCTGGCCGCTAACTTTTGCAACCAGTTGTTGTGGGATTGAGATGATGGCTGCAGGAGCTTCTAAACATGATTTTGCCCGCTTTGGAATGGAAGTTTATAGGGCTACTCCCCGTCAGGCTGATGTGATTGTAATTGCCGGTACCATAGTTAGAAAAATGGCTCCGGTATTAAAACGATTATACGATCAAATGGCCGATCCTAAATATGTTATTGCCATGGGTGCATGTGCTGTATCTGGTGGACCATTTTATATGCATACTTACTCGGTAGTACGAGGTGCTGATCATATTATTCCTGTTGATGTATACATCCCGGGATGTCCTCCTCGTCCTGAGGCCTTATTATATGGTGTAATGCAGCTCCAGCGAAAAATTAAAGCCGAGAGCAAGAAAAACAGAACCGAAAGTAGAGATAATTTTATTTGACAATAATTGAATTTATGGATCAGAAAGAATTACAAGAAACATTGTCATCCCTGTTACCAGGAGCCACTTTTAATCTTAATCCTCAGTTTGCAGAAGCAATTGTTCCGGCAGAAAATCTGCACCAATTTGCACTAGAACTCAAGAATAATTCAAAAACTCAGTTTGATTATCTGGTAAGTTGTTCAGGACTAGATAAGGATAAAGAATTAATGGTGGTATATCATTTAAGATCAACCACATTAGAGCATTCCTGCGTTATTAAAGTTGCAACTTCAGACAGGACAAATCCCGAATTTGATTCCTTATATGAAGTATGGAGAGCTGCTGAGTTTTTTGAGAGAGAGATCTTTGATTTATACGGAATCAAGTTCAAAAACCATCCTGATTTAAGAAGGCTGTTCCTTGAAGACGACTTTGAAGGATATCCACTCAGAAAAGATTATGTTGATCCTATTAATATTATACAATAGCCTTTAAATATGCTCGAAAAAAGAGAAATAATTCTTGGTGAAAACGAACCCTATATTATCAACATGGGGCCTCAGCACCCTTCCACACACGGTGTGTTAAGGTTTGAGCTATCACTCCTTGGCGAAACGGTGCAGAAAGTGGTTCCTCATTGTGGATATATTCACAGAGGAATTGAAAGGATGTGCGAATTTAACACCTATCAGCAAATTATCCATTTGACCGACCGGATGGATTATTTATCTGCCCATCAAAATAATGAAGCTGTCAGTCTTTGTGTTGAGAAGGCCTTGGGCATTGAGGTACCAGAGCGGGTAAAAGTAATCCGTACTATTTTATCTGAGCTGGGGCGCTTAGCTTCACATCAGTTGTGGTGGTGTGCCTTTGGAATGGATTTGGGCGCACTTACCACTTTTTTCTACGGATTAAGGGATCGCGAGCGCATACTTGACATTTTTGAGGAAAGTTTTGGATCCAGACTTTTGCACAGTTATATATGCCCGGGTGGGTTGATGAATGATGTCCACCCTAATTTTCAAAAAAGGATCAAGGAATTTATACCTTATTTCAGAAAAAAATTACCTGAATACGATAAATTGCTCACAGGCAATGTTATTTTTCATGAGCGCTCTAAAGGTGTTGGGATAATGAGTCTTGAAGATGCCATTTCATATGGTGTTACCGGTCCTTCCGGAAGGGGTTCTGGTTTTGCTTGTGATATCAGAAAGCTTCAGCCATACAGTGCTTATGACAGGGTGGATTTTAAAGAAATCCTCTATAATGAAGGTGATACCTTTGCACGCTACAAAGTAAGGCTTGATGAAATGTGGGAATCCTTAAAAATTCTTGAACAACTGGTTGATCAAATTCCCGATGGCGATTTCACGGCTAAAATGAGGCCGGTTATAAAACTTCCTGAAGGTGAATATTTCCAGTCTGTTGAAACTGCAAGAGGGGAATTAGGGGTTTATATTGTCAGTAAAGGGGATAAATTTCCAGTGCGCGTTAAATTCCGTTCACCAAACTTCAGTAACCTTTTTGTAATTGATAAACTGGCCAGGGGACACAAAATTGCTGATTTAGTGGCAATTAGTGGTTCACTTGACCTTGTAATACCTGATATCGATCGTTAAAACAACATCATATGGAATTTAGTATATACGACTTTTCTTCTTTTACAAAATACATTCACGAACTTTTAGCGGCATCAATGTCGCCATTCTGGGTTTTTGTAATAGAACTTGTTCTTGTTGGATTATTGTTTTTGGCATTTTATGCTGTGCTTGGTTTGTTTCTGGTGTATCTTGAGCGTAGGGTTTGTGCTTTTATTCAAAACAGACTTGGACCAAACAGGGTAGGGCCCCAGGGCATATTCCAAACAGTGGCTGACCTCATTAAACTGCTATTCAAAGAATTATTTGTAGTTAGAAAGGCAGACAAGATTCTTTTTAACCTTGCTCCCTTTATTGTAATTATTGCCTCGTTAATGGCCATTGGAGCTATTCCATATGCTAAAGGGTTGCATGCAATTGACTTAAATATAGGTGTTTTCTATATACTTGCCGTTACTTCAATGGGAGTTATCGGAATACTCCTTGCAGGATGGTCAAGTAACAGTAAATATTCTTTACTGGGTGCCATGCGAAGTGGGGCACAAATTATCAGTTACGAACTTTCGGTTGGCTTGTCACT
>JARGGF010000590.1 GCA_029210905.1 Bacteroidales bacterium
ACGTTAATAAATCAACTCCGTGGCTTCAAATAGCGCATCTTAAATTTAAATAACCAATAGCAAAATAATATAAGGTATGTTTTTGATTAATATTTATTTATGATAACATGTAACCTTTTTGAGTTCAGTTATCCCTGGCGCATTATTGAGGTATGTATATAGGGTTTCGGAGTCTGAGGAAGTAAATAAATACTTTGATAAAAGAGGATAATTAATTAAATATTAATTAGTTAGTATACCAACTTATTTAATATGCATGTAATAAAACCTGCCTGAATAGGAGTGATGATATAGCAGTTATGGAATGATTAAGGGACGCAATTTTGTGTACCTTATATTTAAAATTTTCATGATGAAGTTTAATGAATCTATTCAATTTGTAAAATCAATTACATTTTAAGATGAAATAAAATGATAAATTAGTAATTAATTGATTATTAGCTTAATAATTATAATAAAAAATGAGTTTGTGAAAATACTTAAATTAACACTACATTTAAAAACACTTATAATCAAATAAATCAGCTAATTACACCCCAATTAATATTGTGAAGTTTGCGCAATTTAAGTTGTTTTTTTAATATACTATTAGATTGATTATCAAGCAAATGGTCTTTATCTAAAATATCAGTTGCTTTATTTCTTGCCAACTGCAATATATGTCCGTCTTTCGCCAAATTTGCCAGCTTCAAATTAAAAGCCACCCCACTTTGTTGTGTACCTTCCAAATCTCCAGGTCCCCTTAGCTTTAAATCTGCTTCGGCAATTTCAAAACCGTTGTTTGTTTCTACCATAATAGCCAGCCTCTTTTTAGCTTCATTAGAGAGTTTATAAGAGCTCATTAAAATACACCATGATTGTTCTGCGCCTCTGCCAACTCTCCCCCGGAGCTGATGTAATTGAGATAGTCCAAATTTCTCAGCGCTTTCTATCACCATTACCGATGCATTGGGTACATCAACACCAACCTCTATTACAGTTGTAGAAACCATTATCTGGGCTTGTCCTTTGATAAATAGTTGCATGGCTTTCTCTTTTTCTTCTGATTTCATGCGGCCATGCACCACTGCCACGGTATACATTGGCGGCGGAAAAGCGCGAACAATACTTTCGTAACCATCTTCTAAATCTTTGTAATCCATTTTTTCAGATTCCTGAATAAGAGGGTATACAATATAAATTTGACGGCCAGCCTCAATTTCCTTTTTTAGGAATCCAAATAAACGCAGTCTTTTAGCGTCAAATAAGTGACTGGTTTTTATTGGTTTACGTCCTGGTGGCAATTCATCAATTACTGACACATCTAAATCGCCATAAAGGGTCATGGCAAGGGTCCGGGGAATTGGTGTGGCGGTCATTACCAAGACATGAGGGGGGGAAGTATTTTTTTTCCATAATTTTGCGCGCTGTGCAACCCCAAACCGATGCTGTTCATCAATTACTACAAGCCCCAGATTTTTAAATTGCACAACATCTTCAATTAAAGCATGGGTGCCTATAAGTATTTGAATTTCACCCGATTGTAATTCTGTGTGTAACTTTTTTCTCTCTTTTGATTTAGTGGAACCTGTCAGAAGCCCTATTTTAACCTCCATTCCTTCCAGAAATCTTGAAATGCTTGTGAAATGCTGTTTTGCAAGTATTTCTGTTGGTGCCATAATACAGGTCTGGTAATTATTATCAAGTCCTATAAGAATCACCATAAGGGCAACCAGCGTTTTTCCGCTCCCAACATCACCTTGCAACAGGCGGTTCATTTGTCGGCCTGATCCTAAATCTGCTCTTATTTCTTTGATAACCCGTTTCTGGGCATTTGTTAATTCAAATGGTATCTTATTTTTATAAAAATCATTCAGATATTCACCTACTTTATGAAAAACAAAGCCATTTAATTTGCTGATATTTTGGTATTTAAGCTTTAATAATTGAAGTTGTATGTAGAAGAGTTCTTCAAATTTTATTCGAAATTGCGCTTTTTGTAATTGTTGCAGGTTTTCAGGAAAATGGATGTCCTTAAGTGCCTGGTTTAGAAAAGGTAAACTTAGCTCCGCTAAAAGATAATTTGGCAGACTTTCGATAATTGATGGATAACATTTTTGCAAGGCCACCAGCTGCATTTTATTAATACTTTTTGAGGTGATGAAATTTTTTTTCATTTTCTCGGTTACCGTATACACGGCATGCAGAGTAGCAATTCCTTTTTGTTCAATGGTTTCGGGTTCGTCTACTTCGGGGTGGGCAATATTTATTCTACCGTTAAAAAAAGCTGGTTTTCCAAAAATGATGTATTCTTTACCAGGTTTAAGGTGTTCTTTAACCCATTTTACTCCCTGAAACCAAAGTAATTCAATTGAGCCGCTTCCATCTTCAAATGTTGCCACTAAGCGTGATTTATATTTCTGGCCTTCAATTCTAAGGCTTTTAATAGTGCCTTTTAGCTGAAGACTAGCAACCCCTTCGGTAATCTCACTAATTTTGTAAAACTTACTTCGGTCTATGTGTTTATAAGGAAAGTAATTGAGTAAATCCCAAAAAGTATAAATTCCTAATTCTGAATTTAGTATTTCTGCTTTTTTGGGGCCTACACCAGGCAAAAACTTAATTTCTGTATTTAGTATCTCCGCAGTCATTAATCTATGCTAAAAGGCTTATACCTATAATAAAGGATGCAGCGAGAGCTGACGAATGATTTCCCAAATCTAAAAAGTCTTTTTTTTTCGTTTACCCCGTCCCAGCAATGGAGCTTCAAAAAAAAAGAACTTTTTGGAAGTCCTCCTGGGGAAATTTTGTACAAACTCAGCTAGGCTGCTCTGGTTAAAATGTGGTGAAATTACATTTCATTTTGCTAATTTATTAGGAAATCCCTAAGATTTAATCCTAAAGTTTTCAACATCAGCACAAAAATAGTTATGAAAGTCTCTTTTATTCTATAATTCAGGAATTTTTTCCAGTAGTTTTTTAATCCTTTCTTTATCAGGAGGATTTTGCCATTTTCCATCTCGTTTAAAATAACTTCCTACAATAAAACCATCGGCAAGAGGAAAATAATCGGTAATATTATCTGCATTTATTCCGGACCCTACTATTATGGGTAAACTGCAATTTTGCTTTACACGGATCAACTCTTGTTTATCGGTTTGCATTCCTGTTGATTTTCCAGTGATGATGACGCCGTCTGATAAAAAAAACTGTGCAGCGTGGGCATGTTCCTCCACGGTGGTGTCGTTACTTATGGCATGCGAACTGTGCTTTTTTTTAATATCAGTAAATATCATAATATTCTCGGCACCAATCAGTTTCCTGTACCGTAATAATTCTGCCGCCTGTGATTCGATATAACCTTCGTCGGCAAGATGTCCAAATACAAAACCTTCAGCCCTTACAAAATCCAGGTTGGCTGAATGTGCTGCAGCTAAGGCTTCCTTATTTGCGCTCGCCAAAATCTGGATACCACATTTCAGATTTACCTGCTTTTTTATTTCATAGCCAATAATGGCCATTAAGGTTGAAATTTCATGACCAACTGCAGATTTTAAGTAAGGAATATCATGCATATTTTCAATTATCACACTTTTTATGCCTGCCTGTTCATAAATTTTAGCTTCGGTAATTGCGTTTGAGATAATTTTTTTTGGTTCCAATTTATGTTTTGGAGTGCCAGGTAAAGCTTCGATATGAATCATACCTATAAGTGCCTTTTCACTGTTAAAACAAGCCCTGAATTTATTAATTAACACGGAGTTGGTCATGTTGAAAACTTTTTTATTTAACATTCCTTTATTATTGGACTTTGGCAAGCATTTTGAGTATAGTATAGATGAAAAATAGTAAAGAATAGATTAAAATATGTAAATAATACTGTACATAAATTATTTATAGTCCTGTAAACCAATAGATTACGATGATTATTTAATAAATTACTTTAATATAAGTTAAAATTTCTTAAACCTTAAAAAATTCCATATATTGTTGATTATCAATACTATACTGTTTAGCTTTAAATAATTAGCAATAGAAGTGTTAAGTAAAGTTAATCAAAATAATGATAAATGGCTTGTTTAAATTGTATAATACTATATATCAGTTATTTAATGTCTTTTATTAGAGTTATTGTTTAAGTATTATATCTGTAAATAACTGATTATTAGCTAGTTTGTCTAAGCCTTT
>JARGGF010000591.1 GCA_029210905.1 Bacteroidales bacterium
GAACAGGATTGGATAAAATATTCGCGACTTCATCTTTTTTTAAATCACCGTTATATTTCCATAGCACTTTTTTATACATTTTAAGTTCAGGTATATTTTTGTGCGATGCATTGATGCTTAGAATTAAATCGTTATCAGGGTCTGTTTTTACTGGTTTTAGTGGTAAAACATCATACTTAGGCTCAGTTTCTGCATTTAGAGGAATTTCTCCTTTAGAAGCTCCCTGATAATTCCATTTTTCACCATAATGATAGACATTAAAAGTGCCTTTTTTACTTGAAATATAACTGAGCTCAATTTTTTTATCTTTTTTTAAATAAACCTCCTCTTTGCCTGAGTATGCCCTTAAATCGAACATTCCAGCTGTTTGAAAAGGATATGTTACACCAGCACTATCATAGGTCATATCTACGTTTTCAATAATAATATCTGAAGGTGATTTTATTTCTTTGTATTTAATGGTTACTTCACCTTTCACATCCTTACCATTCTTATCGATAAATGCATTATCAGGAATAATAATTTCGGCTCCGGTTGGTGTTTTAATATTTGTAGTATTTTCATTATCAATTAATTGCGAATATGAGGGAAGCTCAACACCCTCAAAATGTTTTTCGAAAGAGGATAAACTTCGTGCATTTACCTGAAATACTTCAGTTATTATGTTTTCTTGGTTTTGGTTAGATTGGTTGCATGCAAAAAGCAGGCTTAAAACTATCAAAAAGACAAGTGATTTATACATAATTATAGGTTTTGATTTTTAACAAGAATTACCTATAAATTTATAAAAAAATCAAATATGATGTCGAACTTCAATAAAATAAATAAATAGGATAGGCTTGTTTTAAATTTGCCAGTTTCACCAATTTCAAATAAGGTAATTGAAACGATGATTACTTTTCTTCGGTGTAATTTTGAATCTCCTCTATAGTATATAAGTCATCAGCAACGATTGTTGATTGAAGGTTTGATTTATCCACAATAATTGGGTCAATATATAAGCAGGGAACATCCTTCCGTCCATTATTTTTTAAGGTTAAACCCTCAACATTTTGGTGTTTAAGTATCTTAAATACCATTTCGGCACAGCTTAAAGCTATTAATTTGCTGGGTTTATACACTGTCATGCACTGTTCATCGTTCATTATTCGCCAGCATGCTGCAAGATCGGCATCTTGTCCGGTAAGCGGCAGCTTTTTATTTAAACCTCTTTTCTTTAATACCGAATTTATTCCCCCAGCCATTCCATCATTTACGCACAATATTCCATCAACTTTTGCATTACAAAATTCTAATATTTTATCTGCAAAAAAAGCAGCATTTATGGGTGACCATGCTTCAATAAATCCAGTATATATAATATTTACTTTGTTATTAGCAATCTGTTTTTCAAGGATATTCATGCTTCCCTCATAAAAAGGAGATCTTCTATCATCAGCACTAATTATGATAAGATTCCCTTCTGGAACTCTATTTAATAAATATTCTGCTTGCAATTCACCAACTTTATATGAATCGAATTCAATATGATAATCTAAGTCGCAATTTGGTATCATACCCTCATATGAAATAACTTTGATGCCACTATCGTGGGCAAGTCTTACAATTTCAGCCGCTTTTGCATTTACCGGAATTACAACTAAGAGCTCAACTCCTTGATCAATTAATTCAATGGCCTGATTTCGCTGGAGCTGCTCATTCCCGCCAGCAGATTTAACAAGGACTTCACATCCGAGTTCATTCATTCTGTTTTCAAAAATTGTTTTTTCGCGTTCCCAGCGTGGTACATCAAAGTCGTGAAACAAAAACCCAACCTTTAATTTTTCTTCATTTGACTGGCATGAACACAAGATTACCAGGGATAAAAAAATGGCTGATAATAGGCCGTGGTACTTCATAATTCATAGTTAATAGATGCTTCAATCACGTCTGCAAAATTATGACCAATTTACGCATTTTAACTAAGTTTTTGTTGCTAAATAGAAATAAAACTAGTTTTTTCAGATTTACGCTATCTTTATTTCGAATAATTTCTAATTTCCTCCATGGTGTATATTCCTTCAGCAACTATGGTTGTTTCTATGTTATTTTTGTCAACCACAATAGGATCAAGGATTAAAGATGGAACTTTTACCCTGCCATTAAAACGGGGCTGTAAATTCGTAATTTTTTCATTATTAGCAACTTTGTAAGCCAGGTCTGCTGCTCCATATGCTATTAATTTACTAGACTTATAAACAGTCATGGTTTGTTCTCCATTCAATATTCTATTACAGGCAGATAAGTCGCCATCCTGTCCGGTAACCAATATTTGGTTTTGAAGACCCCTTGCCCTCAACACATCAGCCACACCACCTGCAATTCCATCATTAGCAGCAATAACGGCATCAATTTTTTTATCAGAAAATTCAAAGATTTTATCGAAATAGTAGTTAGCATTGGTTCCTAACCAGTTTTCCATCCACCCGGTGTATATAATATTTATGTTCCCGTTTTCAATAGAAGGTTTTAAAACTTTAAGTACGCCTGAATACATTTCAAATGCCGCTGTATGCGCTTTATCGCCATTCAGCAAAACATAATTTCCTTTGGGTTTTTTATCCAGAATATATTGAGCCTGTAATTCTCCTACTTTTTGCAAATCAAAGCCAACTAAATAATCTAAATCAGCATTAAGAATCAGGCCGTCATATGCAATAATTTTTATTCCTTTATCATGAGCTTCGCGCACAATTGCAGCTGCTGTTACTGCATTGGAAACTGTTATCACTATTACATCCACACCCTTTTCAATCATCTCTTTTGCCTGGCTGTGTTGCATTATATCATCACCGTTTGCCACTTTTATAGTAACGGCTCCTCCTAATTCGCTTATTCTATCTTTGAATAAATTAGCTTCTCTTTCCCATCGTGGAATGTTAAAGTCATTAAACAGAAAGGCTACTTCTACTTGTTTTTTTTCTGAAACGCAAGAATTTAATAAAAATAAGGATAAAAGGATAATTATTATTTTGTGTAAATGATTCATATTCAATAGTTATAATTTAAGTTATTGGCAAGCAAATAGGGTATTCAGTTTTCTTAAAATTTTTCAAATTCATCATCAGAGGGTTCCTTATCAGTTAGATTATATTTAAACCCAGTGCTTGCATGTTGATGGTCTTTAGGTGGAATTTCAGTTTTAATTTTAGATTTTAAATTAAAACCTTCAGCATTTTTCTGCACCTTATTTTCCGTCAAACTTGAAGAAGAGATAGTTTTAATATTATTTGCTTCTTCAGAATTTTTAGTTTTAAAAAAATCTACTCCCTGTAATAATAATTCTGCCTGAGCCAGAAGTTGCTCTGCGCTGGTTGAAACCTGCTCAGCACCATTTACATTTTTTTGAGTTACCACATTTAGTTGTTCCATCGCACTCTTAATCTGTTCAATGCCACTAATTTGTTCTTTGCTTGCAGTTGCAATGTCCTGAATGAGATTTGCTGTTTTTTCAATTTCAGGAGTTACTTTTTCAAGCTTATCACCAGCGGAGGAGGAGATAAGAACTGTTAAACCTGACATTTTTTCGATATCAGTTGCTGCAAGTTTACTTCTTTCAGCAAGTTTTCTAACCTCTGCTGCTACTACTGAAAATCCACGGCCCGAATCTCCGGCTCTCGCGGCCTCTACAGCTGCATTTAATGCTAATAGATTTGTCTGAAAAGCGATTTCACTAATAATGTTTACTTTGTCTGCAATTTCCTTCATCGAAATAATTGCTTCACGGGCAGAACTTGCACCCTTTACAATATCAACTGCTGATTTTTTGGCAATTTTTCCAGTCAAGTTTGCGTTTTCAGCATTTTGTCTGATTGTGGCGGCCATCTCTTCTACCGATGCCGACATCTGTTCCGAAGAGGCTGCCTGCTCTGTGGCCCCATTTGCCATATCCTGTGATCGATTTGTAAGCTCAAAACCTGCTGATGAAATTTGTCTTGCGCTTTCTTTAATATTACCGATTACTTTGTTTACATTTTCTGTAATTCCGTTAAGTGAAACCATCAAATCACCCACTTCGTCCCTACGGATTGTTTTAATTGTTTTGGTTAAATTTCCTGAGGCCAGGGCTCTGGCAATTTGAACGCTTTCATTTATTGGCAGCGTAATTGAACGACTTATAT
>JARGGF010000592.1 GCA_029210905.1 Bacteroidales bacterium
CTAATGTAGGGGATTATTTTGAGATTGATTAATTGTAAAATATGCCTCCTGATAAGGTTAAAATATCATTAAATAGTTTTTAAAGGTATAATAAATAGTATTAATATTGAGATAAATGGCATATCAAACACTTAACGACTTTATTTTAAAATTAGAAGAAGCCGGAGAACTTGTCAGGATAAAAGAATTTGTAAATCCTGAATTGGAAATTGCAGAGATAACTGATAGAGTTTCCAAAATGCCGGGTGGAGGGAAAGCCCTGCTTTTCGAAAATAATGGCACAGATTTCCCCTTGTTAATCAATGCTTTTGGCTCTGAAAAAAGAATGAATATTGCCTTGAAAGTCAATAATTTAGATGAAGTAGGTGAGGAAATGGAAAAGCTCTTTAAAAATCTGACAGCACCCAAAAGTGGATTGTTTGATAAGTTAAAACTCTTACCTGAACTTGGTAAAATATCCGCTTATATGCCAAAATCTGTAGGAGGAAAGGGCAAATCGCAGGAAGTTGTTCACACTACACCTGATTTGGATATTTTACCTGTATTAAAATGCTGGCCGGCAGACGGTGGCAGGTTTATTACTTTCCCATTGGTGATTACAAAAGATCCGGTTTCGGGCATACGAAATGTGGGAATGTACCGCATGCAGGTTTTTGAGAAAAATTTAACCGGGATGCATTGGCACAAGCACAAAGTAGGAGCAAGGCATTTTAATGAATATAAAAAACTTGGTAAAAAAATGCCCATTGCAGTGGCACTTGGCGGAGATCCGGCTTTAACCTATTCTGCTACTGCCCCTTTACCTGATAATGTTGATGAGTTTATGCTTGCCGGATTTTTAAGAAAAGAAAAAGTTAAGTTGGTAAAGGCGATTACTCAGGACATTGATGTGCCTGCTGATGCAGATTTTATAATTGAAGGATATGTTGATCCGGAAGAGGATTTCATTCTTGAAGGGCCTTTTGGCGATCATACCGGGTTTTATTCCCTTGAAGATTATTATCCCCGATTCCATGTTACTTGTATCACTCATAGAAAAAATGCAATTTATCCAACAACAATTGTCGGTATTCCGCCCCAGGAAGATGCCTGGCTGGGAAAAGCAACAGAACGTGTGTTTTTAACTCCCATCCGCTTAAGTATGCTGCCTGAATTAACTGATATGGATCTCCCTTATTACGGAGTGGCACATAATTTAACATTGGTTAGTATTAAAAAAGATTTTGCGGGCCATGCCTTAAAAGTAATGAGCGCACTGTGGGGAGCAGGTCAAATGATGTTTAATAAATCATTGGTTGTTGTTGATAATGACGTTGATGTACACAATTATGCAGCAGTTGCCAAAGCTTTTCTTGAAAATGTGAATATTGAAACGGATGTCCATTTTAGCATGGGCCCACTTGATATACTTGACCATTCAGCTTCAAAATATGCCTTTGGTAGTAAGGTTTGCTTTGATGCTACCCGGAAATATGAAGAAGAATTACCTTTTTTACATCCAGGAAATGAAAGTGAGCTAATTTTACCGGATTTGGATAAAATAAACAACAAATTTGATTTTGTTAAGGAGGTGTCAATTCCATTCTCAACTAATAAGGCATTTGTTGTCTTTATTTCACTTGTCAAAAATAAGGAGCGATCGGTTAAGGAAATGATATCTGAAATATATCAGTCAAAAATGCTTGAAGGCGCAAAACTGATTGCCTGCTTTGATGCTGAACTGAAAGTTTCAGATATTCCATCTTCAGTATGGATTTTGACAAACAATATAGATCCTCGTCGCGATGGCTTCATGCTAAACCATAATGGTCAGACCTCATGCATGGCATTTGATGCTACAAAAAAAACATCCGAAGCAGATAAGTTTACCCGCGACTGGCCTAATATTATTATTTCTGATGAGCAAACGATAAAAAAAGTGGACAAAATATGGGACAAACTGAATCTTGGGCCTTTGGCAGAGTCACCATCGAACTATTATAAAGCATTGGTTCCAATTGATGGTGCCGTTTTGAAAAAAGGAAAAAACTGAATTTGCTTTTTGGAAAACGAAATATTATACAACACATAACAAAATTCATTTTATTAAGTTTTATTAAAAGAATATTTGTATTTTTGGTTAAAACAGAAAACAATGTTTAGAACTTTTATCATTTTATTTTTCTTTATGCCTTTATTTATTAAGGCTCAGGTAGATACAAACCAACCAAAAAAGGTTAAGTTCAGTGAAGATTTTCGTTTTACTGATGGGGTTTTTATGAATATTGAGGATGTAAAAAGAAACAATCCAATTCCAAAGGCGAGGATTATTACTGATGTCAATTATGATGACTATTCATTTTTCAATAAAGTATTGGATGGCGAATTATTTTATGTGCTTGATAATATGGGGCAAAAGCAGGAATTGAAAGTGAAAGATATTTGGGGTTTTAGTCAAAATGGGATGCTTTTTGTAAGCTGGAATAGCGAATTTAACCGAATACCTGTTTTTGGAAGTGTTTGTCACTTTATAGCTGATAAAACTGTAATTGAAGACAGGAATAGTCCTTACTACAATAATTATAATTATTATTACAATCCTTATTATTATCCTAACAACCAGACAGTAAAAAAGGAGCTTCGTCAATATCTTATTGATATGGAGACCGGGAAAGTGATGGACTATAATTACAAAAATCTTGAAGCGGTTATAGTCCGAGATACTGAGCTTTATAAAGAATTTGTAAAAATGAAAAACAAAAAGAAACGCCAGCTGAAATTTTTGTACCTGAGAAAATATAATGAACGAAACCCGTTTTATTTCATAGCTAACTAATATACAATGAGGTAATTGGCTTGATAAATTATTTAACTTAAATTTATATCAATGAAAAAAATTGCAATATTTTTAATTCTATTTTCGCTAGGTTTTACTATTAAGGGCCAGGATGCGGTAGCAACTAACGACGAAATCCAAAAGTTTATGAAAACCAAGACCTATGTGGTTTATGATGAAAATATTTTTGGAAGTTATAATAAAGCAATAAAAAAAGCAGTTGAAGATTACTGGACACTTACTCCTGTTGAATTTATCGATGCAAAAGAATATGCAAAACTTAAAGGGAGTTACCGCAATTCATTTATAATCAGAACAAAAGTTAATTTCGACAAGGATAAATCAAATACAAGTTATACTTTTTTGAGTATTTTATTGGGAAGCAATAAAGGGTCAATGGAATCAATGCCTGATTTATGCTCGTTTCCACTCTCTTATTATAATGTAGATTATGATAAATACCATTATAAGATGGGGGCTATCTTAAAATTCATGCAAAATCACATCATTTTAACCAGGGATAATCCTAATTTAAATTCAAAAAATATTCTAAGATATTATAATAACAATACCTTGGATTTAAAGGGTAAAACCTTGTATGTTATTGAAGATGAATTGGATAAAGATGTAAATACAGAAGCTGAAATTAAAAATTTCTATCCGGGCAAAGTAATTATTACCACATCTGAAGAAATTGAAAAAGTGATTCATGCAAAAGATCCCGATGCTGTATTTTTACACAAAGTAGGCCCTTCTAAAAACGACGATAAGCTAAGGATTTACAAACTTATTTTAGGTGCTTCTGATGGCAAATTGTATTATTTTGGTTATCATAAATACAAAAAAGGAAAAGCCGAAGATGCATTTTTATCATCTGATTTTAAAAAGCTTGGGAGCTGAAAAAATAAAAAAAAATGCGGGAATAAAGCCCGCATTTTTTTATTTAACTAATTCATATCCCAATGTTTTGCCTTTTTCAATTGCAGGAATTCCTTTCTCTAACCAAACCGGTGCTGGTTGTCCTTTCAAATAATGATTGAAAAATTGAAACATTCTTATACTTAGGTCTTTGCAGTCGGGGCTTTTGTCTCTTAGATTATGTTGCTCACCATTGTAGTTTAGTAACCAAACAGGTTTGTTTAACCTTCTCAAACCCACAAATAATTCAATTCCCTGATACCATGGTACAGCGCCATCCTGGTCATTGTGTCTGATAAGCAATGGTGTTTCAATTTTATCAGCATAAAAAAGCGGAGAATTTTTAATATACAATTCGGGGTTTTCCCATAAAGTGGCACCTATTCTACTCTGTGTATCTTCATATTGGTACATGCGGCTCATTCC
>JARGGF010000593.1 GCA_029210905.1 Bacteroidales bacterium
CGGCAAAGAACGCTACTTTGGAGTAAGCATCTCAAATACTAGCCGAAACGACCGACAGGTAGCGGCTCCGCATATCCCGCAGTTCTTTTTCCCAATGGAAACCAAAGACGAAACCATTATGAGCCAACTTCTCGGCCTTTTTAAGCAATAATTCCGACTAAATGAGATCGGAATTTTTATTTTTCATAAACTCTTGACTAATTTTAGCTTTTCTGCTAATATAATGATATCGTCATAACGCTCAGAAAACTAAAACTTAAAACGTTAAATGTGAAACGTATTAATAATCTGTCCTGCAAAGCAGGGCACCATAAAAATGTTACGTGTTTCATGTTACGTGTTTCATAAATCTATGTTAGCTATTAAATTATCAAGATTTGGCAAAAAAAAGCAGCCAACTTACCGTATTGTGGTGCTTGAAAAAAATAAAGATCCATGGGGAGACTATTTGGAAAATTTGGGGCACTATAATCCCCGCTCAAAGGAAATAACACTTAATGCGGAAAGAATAAAATACTGGATCTCCCAAGGTGCGCAACCAAGCGATACAATCCATAATATTCTTGTAAAATACCCATATATTTCATATGTGAAATGGGATTGTAACAGCCCGGTATCAAATCCAGGTTCTACCTTCCTGAACGAACGTTCTCAAGAAGAATTCTGGATAAGATACACAAAGAATTTTTATAATATTTGTGATAGTCTGATTAAAACCCATCCCAATGTAATGTTTCAGGTTTGTGCAAGCGGAGGAGGGCGTGTTGATTATGGATCGCTTCCATATTTTCATGAATTTTGGGCAAGTGACAATACAGATGCTTTGCAACGAGTGTTTATTCAAAACGGAACTTCATATTTTTTTCCGGCTATGGCAATGGCTGCTCATGTTACCAAAGCACCGAATGGAATCACACAGAGGATGACCCCTTTGAAATACAGGTTCGATATTGCTATGAGTGGTCGGATGGGAATAGAATTATTGCCCGCAGATTTAAACCCTGAAGAATTACAATTTGCCAAATCCGCTGTGAAAGTATATAAGGACATCCGTCCGATTATTCAGCTTGGCAATTTATATCGACTTATCTCCCCTTACGAAAGTAGTCTGGCCTCACTAATGTATGTTGATGATTTACAGGAAAAAGCGGCGGTGTTTGTATTTCAGACACAAAGAATGTTCGGCGATTTTTATGCAAACGTGAAACTAAAAGGACTAGATCCAAATAAAAAATATAAGGTTTCAGAAATCAATGTTCCAAAAGATAAGCAAAAGAAATTTGCTGATGAGGAATCAATTTTTTCAGGTGAGTTTTTAATGAAACAGGGATTGGAATGTGTATACTTTGGAAAGCAAGATGTTCTGTCAGTCAATCTGATGGGCGAATTTTTTAGTGCAGTTTTTTTAATCGAAGAACACCTTTAATAAATAATTATAAATATTAATAAAATCAGCAAAGGTATAGCGTATGCAAAATCTGAAAAATATTGGCCCATCTATATCAGGACGTTATTTGTCGATAATAATTCTTTTTGTATTGATAAATTTTTCAGCGTTACGTGCCAGTGGACAAAGGTTTTCAGTTACATTAAAACCTAATGGTGCCAGTGTAATGACTCCTTTAATACAGAGAGCAATTGATTCGTGCGCTTCAATGGGAGGAGGTATTGTAAATTTCTTGCAAGGAAAATACCTTTCCGGTGGAATCCAGCTGAAGAGTAATGTTACCCTTCAATTTAAAAGTGGTGCAATATTGCAGGGAAGTGATAAGTATGCTGATTATGCAAATGATGCATTTATTTTCGGCAAAAATCTTTCGAATATTGAAATTATTGGCAAAGGAATAATAGACGGAGTTGATTGCTACAATCCAGAAGGTGAAGAAGGATTTCGCGGACCACATGCCATTCGCCTCATCAATTGTAAAAACATTAATTTAGAAGGGTTTACGATAATAAATTCAGCCAATTGGGCTATAAACTGCCGAAATTGTTCCGATGCAACTGTCAAAAATGTTAAAATATTCGGTGGCCATGATGGACTTCATACCCGGTTTTGTAGCAATTTTATAATCACAGGCTGCGATTTTCGTACCGGTGACGATGCCTTTGCCGGAAATGACAATCGGAATTTCCAGGTGTCCCACTGTAAAATAAATTCTTCATGTAATGGATTCCGTTTAGGCTGTTACAATTTTACTTTAAAACAAAGTAAAATTTGGGGACCTGGTGAGTATAAACACAAAATTCAAAACAGGAATAATATGCTTTCTGCATTTACTCATTTTTCCCCGGATAACAAAAAATCCAAATTACAAAGTGGAAACTGGCTTATTCAGGATGTAACCATTGATAGTGTTGATAATGTTTACAGGTATAATTTCAAAGATGGGCTTTGGCAAACAGGACAGCCAGTAACATCAATCAGGTTCGAAAAAACCATTGCAACCAATATACTTTGTGCCTTTAATATTATAGGAGATAAAAAGCGAAAATTTAACCTTAGTATTAGTGAATCATCATTTGATTTTCGAGAAGACACCCGATATGAAAATTCCATTTACGAAGGAATAGAGCAAACATCGAATGCACTATTTTTTGCAACACAATTTGATAAAATAGCACTTAATGATGTGAGGCTCAAAAATATTAAAGATTCAACACTAATGGTGTGTAAAGATGGTAATAAAATTATGCTCAATAAAGTAGTATTGACGAACAAACCTGGTACAGAACCATCTGGATTTCAGAATATTAAAAATATTAGTGAAACAGAAAAATTCTAACATAAATTAAGAAAAGGATTATTTGAACATTAAATAAATTCAATTAAGAAATGAGAACAACAATATTGATAACCATTCTTTCCTCCTTTTTGCTACTCAGTTGCAATAAGAAAGAGCCAGTTCAGCTAACCGAATATGTAAAACCACTAATTGGCACCGATGCACACGGGCACACTTTTCCCGGAGCCTCAGTTCCTTTTGGGATGGTAAAATTAAGCCCTGACACTTTTAATGAGGGTTGGGATTGGTGCTCAGGCTATCATTACTCCGATAGTTCTATTATGGGATTTAGCCATACACACTTAAGTGGCACTGGCCGTGGTGAATTATTAGACGTTTTAATAATGCCTACTACCGGCAGTGTTCAGTTTGAACCGGGAAGCAAAAGTAATCCGGATGAAGGGTACCGATCACGATTCTCACACGAAAATGAAATTGCAAAAGCGGGTTATTACTCAGTTTTACTTGATGATTATCAAATAAAAGCGGAACTTACAACAACACTAAGGGCCGGATTTCACCGCTATACCTTTAGTAAGAATCAAAATGCAAACCTTGTTATTGATATGGCGCATAGTTTTAAGACTGATTCTATCAAAGCAGGTTATATCCAGATTGTTAACGATTCTTTGGTCGTAGGCTCGCATCATTCCCGAGGCTGGGGAGAAGGAAACGAAGAATATTGGACAGACCATGAAGTCTTTTTTGCACTTCGGCTTTCCCAACCAATCATCAGTTCATCATTTAAGGTTGATGGGGCAATAATTGAAAGGACTTCGCAGGCCAATGGAAAATCAGTAAAAACAAACCTTGTTTTTGATATGAAGAAAACTGAGCCTTTATTGGTAAAGGTTGGGATTTCAATGGTAGATATGGCTGGAGCAATCGAGAATCTCGATAAAGAGATTCCAGGTTGGGATTTCGATCTTGTTGCAAATCAGGCGAATGATTCATGGGAAAATATCTTAAATACCTTTAAAGTAGAAGATGAAAATCAAACCAAAAAAGAAGTTTTCTACACCTCTCTTTACCATGCATGCATAGCACCTTACGTAGCAAGCGACTTTGATGGCAGGTATATGGGTTTTGATCATAAAATTCATCAGGCAAACGGTTTTACAAACTTTACAGGACTGTCACTCTGGGATACCTTCCGGGCTGCCAATCCATTATATACTCTCGTGGCTCCAGACAAAGTGAGTGATATTATCAACTCAATGCTTGCGCAATACAAAGAATATGGTCTGCTTCCGGTTTGGCCGCTTTGCAACAGCGAGACCAATTGCATGATTGGCTATCATTCCATTCCCTTAATTGTAGATGCCTATTTAAAAGGGATTGGTGGATTTGATGCAGAAAAAGCATTTG
>JARGGF010000594.1 GCA_029210905.1 Bacteroidales bacterium
GTTCTGTTGAGAGGAAAAGAAATCCTGAACTATTTAAAGCTCCAATATTAATTGTCAAAGCAGGATTGACTTCAGATTTTAAAGTTGTTGGTTCAATTTCATATAGCGATATCATTTTCACAAAATCTGTTTATGGTTTAAAGCAATATGGAAGCAGCAAAATTTTGGAGATGGTTTTAGGAATATTAAGTTCACATCTTTTTAATTATTATATCCTACTTATTGGATCATCAACTGGAATTGAAAGAGAAACGATAAATGACGAAGAAATCAATTCATTTTCTTTTAAGTACTCCGAGAAAATTATAATATCAGTTTTGAACTTAATCAAATTAAATCGCCTCATAGAAATCCATAAAAGAAAGCCCCTTAAAGAAAATTTAAAAATAGTCCAATACGAAAAACAATTTGAGGAAAAAGAAGCAGAACTCAATCAATTCATCTTCGATTTATATAATTTATCCGATACCGAAAAAGATTTAATTGCTTATGCCCAGGAAATAACCATCCCTGTTTTACAGGCTAAAAACAAGAAATATAGAGAAGTCTGTGAAGATGCAAGACTCTATAAACCATATAAAGCTCTAGAAAAATCAGAATTGGAAAACTATATCAATATTTATCAAGAGCATTTCCTTAAATTCCATTCCGGTGGTACAAATGGATATTTTAATGTACGTGTGTTCCAATCAAAAAATATTATTGCAATTGAGTTTTATATTGATAAGAAAAAACAAAAAGACGAATGGATAAATGAACCTGATACGGCGAAAACAATGGAGAAACTTGCCACTTTGGGTTTTCAAAAAGTCAGCAATGACCTGTTTATCCAAAAAGATACCAAGACATTAAACAGGGATTCTTTTTCGGTTGTTAAGTTAAATCAATATAAATACTGGCACAAAGCTATTGCAAGGCTTGATGTAATTGAATTTACCGAAGCAATGATTAAGTCCCAAATCGAACCTCAAGATGGCAAAAATCAATAGCGTAATTACTACACAGGATTGGGGTTATGATTCATTATATCCTATACTTCAGGATGCTTTCAGGGTTTTGTATCTTTCATATCTGAACTTATATTCAGAAAAATCAGATAATCCATACAAAAAACCCGATAATGCTAAAAATTGGCATCTTGAGGATGCAATTACGGATGATTTAATCAAAGATGAAATTGATTTTGATAAAAAACATGATTATTCTTTAATCCCCCAGTTTAAAAATATCAAGAAAAAATCAAGAATAGATATTTCCATCCATTACAGGATGTCTTTTGGAAAGTATTACACCATTGAAATAGAATGTAAACAACTTAAAAAATCGAATTTGGATTATTATATCAGTGATGGTATTCAAAAATTTAAAACCAACAAATACGCTGAAAGCCTTCCACTAGCAGGAATGATGGCTTATAATATTTTAGACGAAATAGAAAATAACATTGATTTGTTAAAGACAAAAATAGAGCAAAAAATATCTGTAAAAGAAACATTAAAACAATTTGAAATCATAGAAAATTATCCTCATACCTATTTCTCAAAACATGAAAGAATTCATAACTCAGATATCGATTTATATACTTGTGCATTTGATTTTAAAGATGCTATTGAAATTAAACAATAAAGTATTATACCAATTCTAATAAAGATCATTTTCATATAGAAATTTATTACTTTGCGAATACCGCTTCTCAAAAAATTAGATTCACTATCTTAACAAGAAGAATAATCTACTACAAAATCAGTCAAAAGAACTTGTTCACCCCCCAATTCCAAACCCTTTACCCCCTTTCACCACATCCCTAAAAAATCCCTCCCTCCACATATTATTTTACATTTATCCCCGTTATTATGGCATCCCATTAAAATAAACCAAATAAATGTTATGTCCAAAAAAAAGAAAAAACCCAGTGCCCATCAAATACAGAAGTTGGCGGGTGCGCAGTACAAAAAAGAATTTTTTCGTAAGTTCCGTTTTATTTTTAATGTTTTTTGCAACGATACTTTGTTTCAGCAGATACCATCGACTGCATTGGAAAAACTTTATAATTTTCGTAGTCATTATTTTCGTCTGGTTTCTACAAAGGAGAAATATCTTTCAAATGCTTTGATTGACAGTTTTAAAACTGATCTGGCTATGATGCACAAAAACAACAACGTCAAGCTTAATGACACAGATGTAGAAATAAGTGTTTATGATTATTTAACAGCCGGATTATCACTAAAAGTTTTCGGTGACATGATAATAAAAGACAATGATTTTCCAGCTGCAAAAGAAATTAGGGAAGGTATTGCAAAATTTAAGGTTGATGGAGAAATTGAACCTCAAGTGCAAAAAATATTTGTGGCCTCATTTGAAACAATAGCTTATTGGAACAATGATATAGCCAAATGTCAATATTGGTTCAGGTACGAAATAGAAACGCCCCTTGAGCCCGGAGCCGGGATTTGCAACATAATTTATGTACATAGTGCATTGCCCCAAATCACTTCTGTAGTTGTAAATGGCATTGCAAGACCTGCAATTCTTTTTGAATGGGCACAGCCACAGATAGGCCCCCAATGTGTCAGCATAAAACCTTCATCTTTAAATATTGATGGCCCGTTTGCCGATATACCTATGAAGGTTTATATACAAAAACATGCATTACAAAGATTGGCCGAACGCGTAGATAGTCTGTCTTTAGGCATTGTGCAGTATTTTATGTATCTTTCTTTTACCGATAGCAGGGTATTTTATGATCATCATAATAATTTACTGGTCGAATACCGTATTGCTGGCATCAGGGCCGGATATTTCCGTGTAGATATTGTTGAAGGAATAGTAATTGTGCGTACCTTTTTGTTCATTACCAATAATGATACACCAGAAGGACAATTACTCGAAAAAAACACCGGCCTTCAAAAAACCGACAAAAAATACCTGGCAATGGACAAACTCAGTACTTTTATGTCATCAGATATTGGTAATAGCAAAGAGTTCAGGAAAATAATTGACGAGGCAGGCTGCCATTCTTTAATTGAACTTCATGAAACATTAAAAGATGCGATTACAAAAAAAGGCAATTCTATTTCTGAGCAACTTTTGGTTAATTATTTAAATAAGGACAATCTGTTTGAAACTTTTGATAGCTTATCCTAAAGAAATAACACCAGAATTGTACGCTGTAACCTATCTCTAAAACAGACCTAAGATTGTTTTTACTGAAAGTTTCGGCTAAGCTCCAAAATGCCACACATTTTTCATTTTATACATTTTTGGGCAACGGAAAGCCAAAAGTGTTTACAATTTGCCAATCTGAGTCAGTAAATTATCTAAAAGCCTTTCATTTCAGCAAATTGCACCCTTAAAAATGTCAAAAGTGTTTCATTTTAAATATTTGTAGACTCTAAAAGACCAAAAACGTTTGCCTTTTGCCGATCTTACGTAGTAAATTATACAAAAGGCTTTCATTTCAACAAATTGTAGGCATTAAATTGTCAAAAGTGTTTCATTATAGTAATTCGGCGACTTCAGATTATTAAAAGTGTTTCCTATTTGCCAATCTGGCGCAGTAAATTCCCCAGAAGGCTTTTATTTTAACAACTTGAAGGCTTCAGAGTATTAAAAGCGTTTCATTTTTACCAATTGGAGCTTTTAAAACGTTAAAAGCGTTTCGTGTTTGAAAATTTTACCTTTTCAGTTTTTACTACAGGCAGTACTTTTCCATAGACTTGAGATTTTTTTTTATCTTTTTTCTATTTAATATACTTATCCGCTAAACGTATACGTTAGGTAATTGACAAATTAATATTTAACTTAAAATTTAATGCTTTATGATTAAAAAAATTGCCTACTCAAGGCTTACGCACAATGAGCTATTAACCCTTAGCTCAAGAATTATTTCGGCAGTAGAGGCCGTGGCAGGTATTAATACAGGTGTGCTGGCTACAATTCTGGGCTTATTAAAAGCTGCTTATAACAAGTTTGTGCCCCTGGTAAACCGCGACCGAAAGAGCGGCTATAAAGATTTGTTAAAAGTGAAGGATACCAACCGAGATGATGCTTTCCGTGTCCTGCGTGATGTTATCCTTGGTTTTAGCCGGCCCCTCAACGAGGCTTACCGTACATCGGCCCGGTTATTACTCGAAATATTCACC
>JARGGF010000595.1 GCA_029210905.1 Bacteroidales bacterium
ATTTATTATATATTTAATGTATTGATGATTGAAAAATTGATTTAATAGAGAATCTCTTGAAAGCAGCTTCTCATTCATTGTCTCAATCCAGATGCTCTCTGATGAGACCCAGTTTTTTACCGGAACGCCGAAACCCATTTTCTTTCTATTTATAAAATTTTCAGGAAAATTTTTTTTCAGGATTTCTTTCAAAATAAATTTTCCATTTATCAATTCATTTGGATTGCTACCCACATAAATGGATGAAGGGACTGTAGCCGCAAATTCAGCTACTTTATAGTCAACCAGAGGACTGCGGGATTCTAGACCATGAATCATTGATGAAGTGTCTACTTTTACTAAAATATCGTTTGGTAAATATGTTTTTAAATCCAGATATTGAACCTTACTGAGATCACTAAATTCTTTTGCCCTAAGATATTCATATTCAAACAAATCCATAGAATTATCAAGATTAAGATGCCACTCTCTTTTCCATAGTTTTGAGCGTTGCTTGGTATGAAAATAGCTGATAATATCTAACCAACTTTCAAGTTCATGTTTTCTGGAAGGAAAACGATGCGGATAAATTTTATGTGCAAAAGGATACATCATTTTTTTCCAGAATGGATAATTTTTGTCCGTTAGTTGCATCCAGTTTTTATAGCTCTGGTAACCGGCAAAAAGTTCATCACCCCCGTCTCCGGATAAAACCATGGGCACTTTTTTTCGTGCCATTTTACTAACATAATAAGTAGGAATTGCCGATGAATCGCCAAACGGCTCACCAAAATGTCGAACTAGCTCTGGTAAAATACCCAAAACATTTGGTTTTACAACTTCAGAATAATGTTCCGTATTCCATTTATTTGATACAATCGAAGCATATTCCAATTCGTTAAAGCTTGATTCTTCAAATCCGATGCTAAAAGTTTTTACAGGCTTGTTAAGTATCTGGGTCATATACGAAACAACAAGGCTTGAATCAATTCCTCCTGAAAGAAATGCTCCGAAAGGAACATCCGAAATCAAATGGGATTTCACTGAATCTTTTATAACATATTCAGCTTCAGCAACCCAATCCTCCTTTGTTTTATTGTTTTGGGGCAAAAAATTGAGTTTCCAGTATTCATCTTGTTCAGATATTTTCCCTTCAAATGAAATGGATAGCCTATGCGCAGGCTTCATTTTTTTAATTTCTTTAAAGATTGTATCCGGTGCAGGTATATATTGAAGTCTTAAATATTTGTCAATACTATTTATATTAATCTTAGGGGTAAAATCATGTATGTGCTTAAAGGCTTGCAGTTCCGATGCAAATGCAAAAAAATCAGGTGTATGGGCAAAAAATAATGGTTTCATTCCCATATGATCTCTTGCTAAAAAAATTTTTCCAATTCGATAATCAACTATTGAAAAGGCGAACATGCCCCTGAATTTTTCCACACAATTTTCACCCCATTCGATGTAACTATTAATAATCACTTCCGTATCGGAAGTTGTTCTAAATGAATAGTTTTTGCTTATCAGTATCGATTTTATTTCAAGAAAATTATAGATTTCGCCGTTATAAACAATCCAGATTTTTTGATCTATACTTGACATAGGTTGAAGACCTGTTGCTAGATCTATAATGGACAAACGTCTATGAGATAGGGCAATATTATCCCTGATGAAATATCCTTGATCATCTGGTCCCCGATGAGCCAGACTCCCTGACATTTGCTCAATGTCAGACTTTATATTAATGTCTGGTCTTAACCTTATGATACCTGCTATTCCACACATAATGAGAATTTTAGAGCTATGGTTTAATTAGTTTTTGTCTGGTACAGCAATTCCCCAAAGACTTCTATGTGTAATGGGGTGTTTTTCAAAATATTTTTTATCCCTTTTTTTGAACTGATTGCTTATAAAACCTGATTCCATATAGGTAACAGAATAATTTGCACGTTCAAAAATATCAGTAAGCCTCTCTTTTGTTAAAGGATTAGGATGCCCGTCTTTTTTAATAAACTGTTTATGAGTTTTATTTTTAAATAGCACCAGACCGATATCGTATAAAAGTGAATAAGACCTTACCAGTTTTTGGAAAATAGCTTTTCCCATGTATTTAAAAGGGTTTAATAAAAAAGGAAACCGAATAATTCCTCTTTTGTTACTCCAAAACAGGTAATCATATTCTTGTGGCAAGGTATGAAAAATAACACATCCTGAAACAGAAAGTTGCTTTTTCAATATATAAAAAAGTGCTCCCAGTTCATCGTCATGCAGGTGTTCAAAAATATCGAAACACACTGCTATATCAATTTTCGCAAAAGAAGTTTTCCAATCGGCCAAATCCATTTGATAAAATTCGGCATTTGTATGTTCTTCTTCGTTCAGTTCTCTTGCTATTTTAATTGCTTCCGGATCAAAATCAATTCCAATAGTTTTATATCCTGCTTTTGAAAATTCAATGGCAAAAGTACCTACTGAACAACCGATATCTACCAAAGTAATTGATGACTTATTAATTTCTTTAAAATAATCTTTGTGTGCTCTATCAACCAGTTTAATGGCCAATTTTTTTCGCTGATATTCGTGATTTGCTTCATCTTTTATTTTGCTCTGGTAGTAATATGTTCTAAGTTTTTCTTGTGCCTCTTTACCATATTCATAAGATGTTTTTTTGGGTCTCTCAGCATCCATGTATTCTCTATTCTGATTTGAAATTATTAAAATTGAGTCATTCTCATTTATTTGAATATATCCAAGTGAGATAAGCCCTAATTTTTAAAATAATGCGTAAAGGAAATAAAATTACATAAATAATTCTTTTAATTCGAGTTCTTTTACGATGATTCCATAAATATATTCTTTGATCACGATGTTCTTTTTTATTCGACATCACTAACTTCGAATATTTTTCAATTAAGCTAAAAACAGACACCTCGTTATAGTCCTTTATTGCTCTTTCCCATCCCGCAGCAGCAATTAATTTTCGTTCATTTTCATGAGCTAGATAATAATTTGTTTTTTCAATTGCTTCTTCAACAGTATCAAATCCAATTACTTCTTTGTCAAGTTCAAATATTTTGCCCAGGAAGGATTTATTGTCACAAATTTGTAGAACTCCATTTGCTGGAAGAATATAGGTGCGAAAATTAATAGGACCAGTAGAATTATGGAAGTTTGGACCAATTTTAGATTTTTGATATAAATCAACAATGCTGTTTTCGGCTAAAAATCCTTTTGGCCAGCCTAATCCGTAATATTCCCCATTAGGAAAGGCTTTTGCAAATTTATTTAGCCTATTTGCCCTATAATTTGTTTTTCGTTCGCACAAAAGAACAATATCATTACTTCTGGATTCTGATAAAATTTTCTCTTTCGTAAGTTCTGGGTCATAGTCTTCCTTGTAGAACCCAAGCGGAAAAAATCTCACCTCCTTTGCTCCCCACTGCAGATAAGTCTCAACTTCAGCAATATTTCCTACAAGGCTCATATCATAAGCAGCAGCTACTGGTTTTGAAAGAATTTCCGAGGATTCTGGGTCATCAAAACAGCTAAAAATATTAAAAGTTGAAAGCTGTTGCACAAAATCAGGATGGAGATTGGTTCCATTATAATTTACCAGGATATCAAAACTTTCCGACTTAATACCCAGATTTTCATATAAACTACATAATTTTTTATCACCCCGTTTCCATCGAGCATCTAATTCTTTCCAGTAGTATGTATCGCCAGGAGGGTTCACGGTTAATGGAAAGCCATGTATATCAATATTTGCATTCCTGAGACGATGTAATAATGCTTCCATCTTAACACCAATATCAATGTACTGATGTTTATAATAATTATATGCTAAAAGAATCTTCATTTGATATAGGAATGCAAGGATAATTTAAATTAATACATAAATTTGCATATAATTATTAAAAGATCATGAATATTATTAAAATTCTGGCCGAAATCAGGAGAATTATAAATAAGTACTTCTATTTATTTTTATCGAAGAGAAAATACCGATTCAAAAATACTAAATTAGAGAATGGCTTTCAATTATACAAAACCATTGATGGCCTATTGTTATTTTTAACGGAACTTCCTTTTTACCAGGTATATAAATTTTCCATGTAGTTATTGATAATAGCGGGGTTTGTGGCTTTTGTCT
>JARGGF010000596.1 GCA_029210905.1 Bacteroidales bacterium
TTTGCCCAATGTTAATCATTCCTATATAAGCAGAATTTGATGGTACATAGTTTAACAAATCCTGTGCAGCTACATTAAAAATTGAAATTGTTGCTAGAAATGTGATAATTAGTTTTTTAAGTGCATCCATTTAATTTATTTTAATAGTTATTGATCTTTTTCAATTATTTTAATTCTATGGTGTTTTTTATAGTTTTTTTATTGGTAATCAGTTCTTTAACGTTGACTTTCAGCATAATGGCCTTGCCACTTTTTGATTTTAACGCATCGGCATTTGAGTAACTTTTTACCGGCGAACTGAATCTGTAAACGGTGGTATATTTAGCATTTTTAAAAATTGCCTTATCTTTTTCTGACATCGCATTGTAATCATTTACAAGATTATAGCTATAGAGTCTGTCAAATACCTTGTTTTGATATTTAAAATTATCGTAAATTTCAACCGTATAGCCTCTTGGGTCATTAAATACTGTATTTATATTTTTAATGGCATTATTCAGGGCTGCTACATTTTGAAAATTTCCGCTTATTGAAAAAATATAGTCTTCCCAGTCCTGTTTAACTGTTACATTTGAAATGGAACTGTCTTTATTTAATTCAAATTCAACCCTTTCCATGGCTTTTTTAAAATCTTCTTTTTTCGGCATTGGCCTTCCATTTACACTATCCAGCAGTAACATAGAATTTATCTGTATTTTACTCTGGCTCATATTAATTGTGAAAGAAAATTTTCCTGTTCCG
Organism: Bacteroidales bacterium; assembly: GCA_029210905.1. Taxonomy (GTDB): domain Bacteria; phylum Bacteroidota; class Bacteroidia; order Bacteroidales; family NBLH01; genus NBLH01. Next base: position 742 of record JARGGF010000596.1, read on the forward strand.
TTGTCATTTAATTCAACTTCTTCAACAATTTCAAAGCACGAACTAACAATAGAGACTAAAACGAAGGAGATAATCCATAAAAATGGGCGGTGAAATTTACTCATTATTTGCTATTTTGATTCAAAAGCCAACAAAGATAGAGAAACAGGACGATTTTGAAAATTACTTATACGCAACTACAGGATTAATTGATATAAGCATTGTTAATAATGGATAATAGGTATGCAGGTTAGTATTGGGGGCACATTGCATCCATAAGTAAGAGTTACTATGTATTTTGACTGAAGATCGAAAAAATGAGGCTGTTCAAAAAGAAAAATTTCAGCCACCAAATGCCTAAAACGCGAATATTTAACTTACATATCCTTTTTAAAATCAGTGATTTGTGATATTTTATGACTTTGGGTTGTAGTGGCATCCATTATATTTTGCAACTTTTTGAACACCCTCTTAGGGATAAAAAAGGAAATTTGTCGTGCACCCTCAAAATAATAAAATACCTCTAAGTCCGAAATTTTATATAATTTTGCGTTCATAAATAAGTCTTTAAGACCTTAAGGTCTTAAAGGGTTCTCAAAAATGTTTTGATAATTTAGATACTAATGAATTTTAAACGCGAAGATATTGAAATAATGGCGCCAGTTGGTTCCTATGAATCTTTAATGGCGGCCATTCAGGGAGGGGCCAATTCAGTTTATTTTGGAATTGAACAGTTAAATATGCGGGCCAAATCGAGCAACAATTTTACAACTGAAGATTTAAAAAAAATTGTTGGTATTGCTCAGGAAAATAACATTAAAACCTACCTTACTTTAAATACCATTCTTTACGATCACGACGTAAATTTAATGAAACAAATTGTTGATACTGCAAAGGAAAGTGGTATTACAGCTATTATAGCTGCCGACCAGGCTGCCATAAATTACGCATCTTCTATTGGTGTTGAAGTGCACATCTCCACTCAGGTAAACATTAGCAACGTAGAAAGCGTTAAATTTTACGCCCATTTTGCTGATGTAATGGTTACTGCAAGAGAATTGAGCTTAAAACAAGTAAAATCCATTACAGAAACAATTGAAAAAGAGCAAATTAAAGGTCCTTCAGGTGAATTAATACGAATTGAAATTTTTGCACATGGCGCACTGTGTATGGCAGTTTCGGGGAAATGTTATCTTAGTTTACATGAGCAAAATTCTTCTGCAAACAGAGGCGCATGCCTTCAAACCTGTCGTAAATCCTATATTGTTACTGAAAAGGAAACTGGTTACGAACTTGAAATTGACAACGAGTACATTATGTCTCCTAAAGATTTATGCACCATTGGTTTTATTGATAAAATTATAGATTCCGGTGTAAAAGTTCTTAAAATAGAAGGTCGTGCCAGACCTGCGGAGTATGTAAAAATTGTTAGTGAGTGTTACGACCAAGCCGTTCGCGCCCATATTGAAGGAACCTATAATCAGGATAAAATTAAAAATTGGGAAACCCGATTGGCTACCGTATTTAATCGCGGTTTCTGGGATGGTTATTACCTCGGTCGTAAAATGGGCGATTGGAGTAAGGAATATGGCTCAAAAGCTACCAAAACAAAAGTTTATATTGGTAAAGGGACCAACTATTTCAAAAATATCAAAGTCGCAGAATTTTTGTTACAATCTGATAATCTGAAAGTTGGAGATGAGATTTTAATCACCGGCCCTACAACAGGAGTAATACAAACTACCGTAAAGGAAATAAGAGTGGCTTTGGAAGCTACCAATGAAGCCAAAAAGGGGCAAACCATTTCGGTACCCATTGATGAAAAAGTGCGCCCTTCGGACAAACTTTATAAAATGGTGAGTGCATGAGTTTGCCTAATCGCTTATAAAACACCTTTGTGGGTTAGTCAGGCAAATTAGCGATTTTTTAACTATTTAATATTCGGTAATTAGTTATAGAAATATTTTTGTAATCTGAAGAAAAAAGAATAACCAATAACTAATTCCCAATTTCTTTTTCATATGGTAAGAATTACACATCATAGAATAAAGTGCATTGGTTGTGGCTACTGTGAAGAAGCAGCCCCTTATCGTTGGCGCATGAATGGCGATGATGGGAAAAGTGATCTGATAGGTGCAAAAGGCAAAAAGGAAATTTATACCATGCAAGTAACTGATGATGAGCTTGAAGCTAATCTTGAAGCCGCTGAATCCTGCCCGGTAAATATCATCAGGGTGGAGTCTTTTTGAAATATCTTTTTAATATTTCCGTTATTTGGTATATTAGTGCATATTTGCATTAAAATTATACCCTAAAACAAATGAAACGAATATTTTTCCTTATAGTTTGCGGTTTTTTGATCGCAATATCTGTTCGGGCACAGCACACGAGTGATCAAATAATTGCAAAACACCTGCTTGCAACTGGTCTGGCTGAGGCTTCCGTTGAAATTAAAAACATTTTTATTGAAGGAGATATCCTTAAAAATAAATTAAAATTCCCAATTACTGTGCATGCGATATTGCCTGATAAATTCAGAATGGATATGATGTTTAACAATCTGGATTTTGTAAAAGTTTCAAATGGAAATGATACCTGGGATTATAATCCTATGAATGACACGCTGGTAGAAACTGCAAGCAAAGGCAAGGAGGCTTTGGATTTCATGTATAGGTGGACGGGTGGCCTTTATAATTCTGTAAAAGGTGATTATTCAGCTAAACTTATTGGCGATACGCTCATTCAGGACATTCAGGTGTTTAAGCTTCAGATTACTCTTGAAGGAGAAACCAGAGTTTATTACATTGATCAACTAAGTTATCTAATTATTCGAATTGATGATGATTTGGATCAGCGAAAGATAACCTATTATAGTGATTATCGGAAAACCGACAAATACACATTGCCATATAGTATGGTTGGATATGAAGGAGGTATACCAGCCATCAGTATGCAATTTAAGTTGGTTAAATTAAACACGCCTATTGCAGAGACAGTTTTTTACAAGCCTGTAAAAGATTAAATATATTACCAGTCACTAATATGAGATTTCGGATTTATAGCAAGGTTTACTACTTTTGCATTCATCGTCAAATACAATAAATTAGCTGATTAAACGAATTTGTATGTTGCATTTTTTTGCATAAATTGTTGCGATCTATTATATTTTTTGCAGCAAAATGTTTCGTTGGTCCAGCTTAATTTTGAACTTTATAGTTCAAGTCATATTCCTGATTTCCAGTAACAAAATTCTAATTTCATTATTGATACTATGGGTACCACAATTGAGATAGAAAAATTTTTGAAAATGTCTGAAAACATTTCAATTGTTGATGTGCGTTCACCAAAAGAATTTGCGCATGCCCGCATACCAAATGCTGTAAATATCCCTATTTTCTCTGATAAAGAAAGGGAA
>JARGGF010000597.1 GCA_029210905.1 Bacteroidales bacterium
AAAACCTGTCATCTTTTGATTTTATAAAATATTTTTACACTGTATTCTGAATTATGTTTATGAAATGCGACTAAAATATCCGAAAATCAAAGAACTTGCTATTTTATGAAAGTAAATTTACATTTGTACAAAAACGAAATGTATGATAATTGATTTATTCATCCCTTGCTTTATCGATCAATTTTATCCTGATACTGCACATAATGTTGTGAAAATATTAAAAAAACTGGATATAGAATTTTTTTATAATCCGGACCAAACTTGTTGCGGACAACCAAGTTTTAATAGTGGCTACTGGAAAGAAACGTTACCGATTACATTAAAGTTCATGAAAGATTTTCCAAACGATAGATTAATAGTTAGTCCATCAGCATCTTGCACAGGTTTTCTGAAGAATTATTTGCCTGAAATGTCAAATGAAGAATCTTATCTCAACGAGCACGCCCGTTTGAAAAGGAATTTAACGGAATTTACAGATTTTCTGGTGAATCATTTAAAAATCGACGATTTGGGAGCAGAATTTAATGCTAAAGTCACTTATCACGATGCATGTACCGCGCTCAGGGAGTATGGTCTGAAAACAGAACCAAGGCAATTGCTGTCTAAGGTGAAAGGCCTTGAATTAATTGAGATGAATGAAAGTGATGTCTGTTGTGGTTTTGGGGGAACATTTTCCATAAAAATGAAACCCATTTCAATTGCCATGGTAGAACAAAAGGTGCAAAATGCATTGGAAACAGGGGCTGAATATATTGTCTCAACCGAAGCATCATGCCTGATGAATATCGAAGGTTATATTAAACGCAATAAACTTCCAATAAAGGCCATACATATTGTTGATATACTGGCATCTGGATATTAATTTTATGCAGACGTCCTTTTTCTGATAAAAACAGAAAAACAGGGGCGAAAGTTAGCTTGATTTTTTTGAAATGCTTGTTAATCTGACCAGCAGATAACCAGCAAATGGACTAAAAATCATAGAAATAAAAAATATCCATTCTACCCCGGGCTTTGTATTTTTACCAAAATATTCAGATATAATTAACGAGAGGGTATACCATACTACGAAAACAAGAATAGCAATTATTTCATTCATGGATAATTATGAGTTTAAGTTTAAGTAAAAGAAAGAAAAATCCTCTGTTTCATCTCCATCCGCTACCTTTAATTCATATTTAACAAAATGATTTTTGTAATCTTCTTTTTTTACTTTTTCATTCAAATCTGCTGAAAATAAATCGCTGGTTTTGGAAAGAAAGTTGTCAAAGTTCTCAAATGTTTCTGTGTCGATAATTTCAAATTCATCATTCATAAACACCAATAGATTATTATTTAAGGAATGAATCCTTTTTTCAATCAACTTTTTATCATATTTATCCTGAATAATAAGTTCTACCTCATAAGTATCACCTTCTTTTGAATGATTCTCAATCAGATAATCAACAAAATTGTTAACTTTTTTGGATTCGCCATTAATTATTAGGTTCATAGTTCAAAATTTTTTTATGTTTTATGTTTAGTTTTTCAAAAATACATAAATCATAACACTTTGTAAAATGTGGTGAATTAAAAAACAGTGAATTAAAATTATGGACATCTTTCTTTTATGTAGATAAGTCTTGAGGAATGGTGTTTTTTCTCTTTTTAACTTTTGCAATGTTCAAAAACGCGTAAAATGCTTCTCATTCTAATGCCAGACTTACCAGCCTGGGTGGAATATTTCCAACAGATCTAAAATAAGTTCAAATTTTATTTTAACTAAACCTAACTTTCGCATTTTTGCATACGTAATTAAATCGCGGATTAAAAAAGGCCATGGCGCTTCAGATTCAGTATATAATATCCGGTCAAAATCGCTGTTTTTTTTGAGTATTTTTGATAAATTGTTTTTTATGCTTTCTACGTATAGTCTAAGGTGATAAAGCAGCGTAATAAATTAGCATCCTAATTTACCTGAAGAAGAATTATGCAATTTTTTTAATTTAGTAGGATATAAAGCAATAGAAAAATATATTAATTTTTAAAAAAAAGTAGTTTATATATATGAGACATTTGTAACTTTGAGGAGTTAAAAAACAAAAATCACATTAAATGAAATTAACCATGAAAAATAGTTTGTTAGTTTTTTTAATAATCGTAACAACCAGTATTAGTGTATTTTCGCAGGAGAAAGGTGTTTTGGTTGAAGATAATTTTTCAAGCAATGCTTATAAATGGTGGGTAGGGCGCAGCCCGGTTGCAAAATGCGAAATAGCTCATGGCGAATATATTCTAAGTTATCGTGGGGAAAAATCCTGGTCGTCGAATATTGAAGTAGATATAGATCCTGATGAGGATTTTGTAATCGAAAGCAAGCTTAGCAGGTTGAGCGGCACTGATGAAAACGGATATGGGATTACCTGGGGCAAAGGGAAAAATGGCTATTATAATTTTATAATTACCCCAAAAGGTAAATTTTACATCAGAAAGGTTGAACGCGGGAAAAAGGGTAAATATCTTATTAATTGGAAAAAATCACCATACATTAATGAAAATAGCATCACTAATAAACTAAGGGTGCAAAAAATAGCTAATGAGTTGTCGTTTTTTATCAATGATAAATTTGTAGCCAGACTTCCTTTTGAACCATTATTTGGAAATCAGGTAGGATTTATGCTCTATCAGCAACAGGAAGTTGCTGCCGAATATTTAATAGTTTATGGTGGTAGTGATAAAGTTGTTACCAAGCCAGTGGTTAATGAAAACAATCCTGACTTAAAAATTCTTCAATTGGCCATTAAAGATAATGAGGATATTGAAAATTTGAGTACCTCTTACGGGAATGGAAATTCTATTATTGAACCAGGTGAATCAATTGAAGTAACAGCTTTTGTACAGAATTTTGGTCATGTAACTGCAAAGAATGTTGAAGCGAAAGTTTTATTGGATATTGAAGACAGAAATATTTCATTCCCAGATGAATACAAGACATTTGAACTGGGAGATATTGCAAGTGGGGATTATAAAAAATTACAATTCTTTTTCTTTACCAGTCGCAGATATGGATCCGATGATATACCTTTTAAAGTAGTATTGAAAGAGAAGAATAGTGCCTATAAAAAGGAACAAGACCTTGGGCTAAAAATGAATGAAAGAACCACCAATATTGTAGATGTGGATTTATCGCAACTTAAAGTGAACAAAGATGCTGAAATGAAACAAATTACTGAAGTAATTGAATTAGCAGATGTTGACAAAAACATACCTGTAACTAATTTTAACGGAGAAAATACACTTGCAGTGGTTATCGGAATAGAAGACTATAAATATGCACCACAAGTGGACTATGCTAAACGCGATGCACAGGTGTTTTATAAATATGCATTATCAACTTTTGGCATCCCAAAACAAAATATTTATTTTTTGAGCAACTCGGAAGCTACACTTGGTGAATTTAATAAGATTTTTTCAAAGGACGGCTGGTTGTCAAGAAGGGCAGTGCAGGATGAAAGTAATATCGTGGTGTTTTATGCCGGACATGGCGCTCCGGATATTAAATCAAAATCAGCTTATCTGATTCCTTATGATATTGATCCAAATTATGCAAAAACCGGTTTTAGCCTTGATAATTTATATTCATCGCTTTCATCACTTAATGCAAAATCAGTAACCGTATACTTGGATGCTTGTTTTTCAGGTAAAAGCAGAGATGAAAAGATGTTAATTGCCGGAGCACGTTCCGTTATTATCAAAACTGAAAGTTCAGCATTTTCAGCAAAGAATATGGCCGTATTGGCCGCTTCAAGCAACGAAGAATACAGTGCAGCATATCCCGAAAAGTATCATGGAATTTTTACTTATTACTTATTGAAAGCACTGCAACAAAATGCTAATTCGCTTGGAAAGATCAGTGTTTCTGACTTTTATGAAGGCATTAAAAAAGAAGTTGAAAAAAGGGCCGGATATCTTGACAAAGAACAAACGCCCTCTTTGATTGGAAACAATAAGGACAGAGCTGTGATAATATATTAAGAATAAGTTGTTATGTTATTTAGTTAAACGTCAGTTAGTTAAAAAGCAAGTATTTTTTCAAGGGCCAGTCTTAATCGTCTGGCTTTTTTTATTTTGAAGGAGATTAAAGGGCAGAGGAATT
>JARGGF010000598.1 GCA_029210905.1 Bacteroidales bacterium
TTTAAGTAAATATATATAAGTCCAGAATGTGTTTTCGTAATCGTTCATAAAATTATATAAAATCATATGCAACCCATTTTATCCCTCCAAGCCCCATTACAATGCTTTGCAGTCCATGTTATCCTGTCTAAGATGCATTACCGCGTAATGCAGCCCATCATATTTCCACCAAAATGCCCAACAACAACTTGCATTGCATATATTTTTCTCTAAAGTGAAAGACATGATGCTACAGAGCATTTTATCCATACCAAACTGCATAACACAGCAATGCAGCCTGTTTTATTAAGGATAAAGTGTGTGACAATGCATATTGTTGACATTTTCCCGGATTTTTACTTTTTAGCCATCAGTGTCAGCACTATTATCCGCATCCATAATTTTCTTTTTCGGTGCGGGGCTGATGGGCGGGAAAAAACGTTCTGCATTTAGCTTGCCAAATTCTTTTACCATATCAAGGTAATTAAATTCGTACTGCTGGCGCAGGTTTGCTTTTGAAATTTCTTCAAGTGCTTCTGCTTGCTTCAGGGCTTTTATGCTTTCTTTAGAGGCTGCAAGAGCCACCCTGCATTTTTCAATATTCGTTTTAATAGGTACTATGTGCTCCTTTAAGGGGTTGCCTTCTTCCAGGGCATCCAAACGGGTCAGCAGTTGTTCTGCAACATCCGGCTCATTTTCTAAAGGGGCATAAATGATCCCGGAAATTTTTCCACCGGGGAAAAGCTGGTTGAGTAAGGGCCGGCCAGTGTTTTCCCTGTCAAATTGTTTGCAGCGGTCAGATAAACTTCGAATTGAATTGTCCAAATCGCCATCATTTAAAACCACATCGTCATGTGCATCTTCTTTTTCAATTTTGGCCTGCAGGGTCAGCTTTTGCTTTTCCTGAAGCACCTTGTCTAAAGATAATATTTTAACAGCGTAGGGTTCGCCGCCTTTAATTTGTTTGCAGCGCCTTATGTGCCTGCGGGCTGCGCTTAAATGTACATCGGTTGAATGACGCTGGAGGAGTAATTGTGCCATAATTTTTAGAAATTAGTATACTTGAAATTAGAACTTGGTTTATCTGGTCATTTGTCACTGGTATTGGTCATGTACACTATAATAATTACCAAAAAAAATTAACTAATGACCAGTTCAAATATTGCACAAAAAAATATAACGTCCAAATAAAATGGCAAGAAAAAACCCAATGGCTATGAATTAACCGTGAGTGGTTATCTATTTTTCGCGAATGGCATAATAATCTTCTCAAACAGTAATAATTTATAGAAATATGCTTATTATCAGTTATTTAGAATGCATAACAAGGTAGTTTTGTTAAAAGTACCAGGTTAATTGTTATATGTTTTAGGGAAATAAAATAACCTAAACCAATAAGATTTGGTTTAAAGCTCAATTTTCTGTCACCTGAAAAAAAATCCCTCCGGCAGATTATGTATTTATCTTTGATAAAATTGGTTAAAATATTCTTTAACACTTTTTTTGCTAGCCTTGGCAATAGGTTTTTCATTCCCGTCGCACATAATAAAGGAGTTAAAAGGTCCACGAATTTTTTTTATTTTGACCAGGTTTACAATACAAGTTCGGTGGCATCGAATAAAATATTGTTGATCAAGTTGATCATACATTGAACCAATACCAAGCCTTGCTTCAAATTTCTTATTCCCTTCCATCTCAACAATAACAGATTTATTATTAGAGCAAACTGAAATAATATCTTCAGCATTCACAATTTCACGTCCATCTTTTGTTGGTAAAATAATAGTTGTTTTACGTTCCATTCAAAAAAAAGTTAAATATTAAAATTAGGTTTTGATTATGAAAATTTTGATTAAATAATTTTCTATAACACCTATTTATTACTTTAATGAACAAAACGTTACCCTTGAAATGGATTTTTTTTTAAAATAATTTTGATTTTTCAGTGATCGTATTCAAAAGAGCGTCGAATAAAATATTATTTTTCAGAATAACGCAACATTTGGCTTACACTACAGGGTAATGAGTTGGTATAGTCAGCAGCCTACCTTTTTCCCAACAGCCAATCTTCAGCAGCTTCAACGGTGGAAAAAATATCCCTGGTGGCCCTTTCATTAGGAATCATCATTGAAAATAACATAGTATAAGCTGTAACTTTAGGCTCTGCAACTACAAAGGCTGTCCTTATTTTATCATAATTAATGGATACTGCCCTTGCCTTATCAGAGAGGATTTTAATTTTAACAGGATCTAGATCAAATTCTGCCCTGGTAAAATCGTAAAGTAAAATTAACTCCTTGGGTAGGTTTTCGAACAAATAAAAATCATCAAGAAAACTAAGGATGCTGTCTACAGGAATTTTTCCGCTAAAAATAATCCTGAAAATTCCACTTTCTTCCAGGTGATAGTTAATCAGTACATTTGGTTTAGAAATTAGATTAATCATATAAAAAAAAATTAAGGTTTAGCAAATATATTAAAAAAGAATAAACATATGCAAATTATGTCTCTTGGTATCAGCAATTAAAGTTTTAAATAAAAATCTTCGGTCTTTTTTATTTGCTTAGTTATTTCCCATAAGTTATGCTTCCAAAATATGGCAAAATATTACATACTGACTATAAAAAAGCCCGATAAATTCAAGTAATCGGAATTTATCGGGCTTAATTTTTAGAATTAAGTAACTTTATTCAACCTTCACCCTCACCCCTTCGCTATGTGAAGTAAATTCAGGGGCATACATGCACTGAATGGTTGTAATTCCATTTGAGAAATCTCCTTTGTGGGTCACCCTTAAAGGATATTCAAAAACATAAGTACCTTTTGGCAAATAGGCCATAAAGAAATTGGTGGCGGCATCCTTTGTACTTTCATAATAACCCAGTCCATCCTGGTATTTATAACGAGAAAATACATTAATTGGTTCAAAACCTGAAGCACGCATGTCTTTCATATGTACATATTCCATGGCTCTGTCTACACGCAGCTCTATTCGCACAATTACCTGATCTCCAACTAGTAATTTAGTTTTTTTGGTAATGGCTTCTATTACTTTTCCCCTGTCTGTAACTCGCTCAACAAATAATTTTTTATCCAGTTTTAATGGGGTTTCATGAGGTGTTATTTTATCCAAATCTTCAAAATACTGCCAATATAGAGCACCCCAGGCAATACCATCATCAACTTTTTCAAGGTGCACTTTTCCCATTTCAGGTTTAATGTCTCCCCCACTCCACGAGGTTTTAAAATATCCGGTTCCGGCTTCTACCTTCACATTGTCCATTTTTTTAGGATCAATTACCTCGTTGCCCAATTTAATTTTAACCATTTCGTCACTTTCGAGCCAGTTGCCCCCGGTTAAAATTAAAGCGTAAATTGCTTCAGTTGTGGCTTTGGTAGTTTTCCAGTCCTGGGTTTGTTTTTGCTTAAGCAACCACACCTTAAGTGCTTCAACATCAGCCTGATTTTGAGCTACTTCATTAAATACCTCAACCATTAATGCCTGGGTTTCAATGGGTGCCTGGTACCAATAATAACCCGATACATTGTTTTTCCAATACCTGCCCATCTCCTCATTTTCTGTGGAGAATTCTTTTAAGGATTTTGCAATATCTGTGGCAGTTTTTGTTTTTTCATTTCTGTTTAAATATAAAGCAATCATTCCCTTTGCATAAATATCCTGCGATAACCAATATTTTTCAGATTGTTGCATAAAATAATCATAAGCTTCTTTTGATCGTTTTGGAATTTCAATATCCTTAAAAAAGCTCCTGCCATATAAATAATGAATCGCTATATAAGAAAGATGATTCTTCTTCAATTCATCATCTTTATAGTTCTTTTTCAGCCAGTTATAATCATCTCTTATCATATCGTCAAGATAAGCAACTGCCTTTTTTACCATGGCCCAGGTTTTTTCATCTTCACGCACCGATTTTACAGCAAGGTGATCCAAATGACCAAATCCGGTTACAATGTGCTGGGTAATGTACCTGCTTTCCGGCATTCCTTCAAACCACGGCCATCCACCATTTGACGATTGTGATTTTTGCAGTTTGCGGGTAGCCCGGCCCAACTCATCAGCCATGCGGTTTAAATCGAAAAGCAGGCCAACCCGTTTTTTTCTTTCCTGCTCATCCCC
>JARGGF010000599.1 GCA_029210905.1 Bacteroidales bacterium
GAAGAGTATAATTCAAGAGATAGTTTAATTACCTGAATCATATTCTTCTATATCAAGCTATTCAAAAATTACTGCCTGACTTTCCATATTCGTTTTGCTCAGCGAAGTGACCGCATACATATATTTTTTTGGATCATTTTTTTTATTGATAGCGAAGCTTACTGAATTTTCAGAACTTACTGTAAAAATTGCAGATGGGTTTTCGATACTGGCGGGTTTTCCTTTTTTAAATTTGTAAATAACAAATGACTTACTGCTAGAATCAGCCTTAAAGGATAAAGTAAATGATGAGCCAGATAATTTAATCCTGGCATTAGTAGGTTCAAGAGGTAGTACCTGAGCTATGCGGCTATTCAATGGGGGAAGCGCCGGGAATTTATAGGGATCTTTTAGCAGTCGCTTTTTTAATTTTAAAGGATTTTTAGCCAGAACTTTTGCACTAAAAAAAATGCTCCCGTTAATATTTGGGTAATTTCTGTTGATTTTTATTTGTTTGCATATTTCTTTAGAAGTTCTCCAGCTTTTTTCTTTTGCTTTAGCATTTATCCGATATATACCCTGACCAATATAAAGAGGTGTTCCATAGGCAAATCTGCTCCACCATTCTGCAATTATGGCATAATCCGCTACTTTTTTTCCTATTTCCCAATAAATTTGAGGTACAATATAGTCTATCCACTTTTCTTTCTGCCATTTGAGAATATCTGCATATAAATCATCATAATTGGTTTGCCCTGCTTTGGTTCTGGAGCCTAAGGGATCTTTGTCGATATTTCGCCACACTCCAAAAGGTGAAATACCGAATTCGACCCAAGGCTTGATGCTTCTGAGGCTGTCGTGTATTTGTTTGATAATCAAATTTACATTATCTCTTCTCCAATCTTCTTTTTTATCCTCCGAAAATCCTCTGGAATTTGAAAGAAAAGTTGCTGAATCCGGAAATTCTTTGTCTTTGATCTTGTAGGGATAAAAGTAATCGTCCAGGTGGATGGCATCTATATTGTATCTCCTAACTATATCGGATACTACGGTGCACACAAAATTGCGCGATTCTTCAAGGCCGGGATTAAAATATAGGGTTTTTCCATAGGTCAAAAACCATTCTGGATGAATGCGGGTAATATGGTTCGTGTCCTTTTTTTTATATGATGTGTCTGCAATGGCGCGATAGGGATTCAACCAAACATGGATGTCGATGCCTCGTTTTCTACATTCTTTTATGGCAAAATTAAGCGGATCGTAATAGGGTTCAGGTGCCCTTCCTTGTTTCCCGTTTAACCATTGCGACCAGGGTTCCAGTTTGGATGCGTAAAACGCATCTGCTGAGGGACGTATTTGAAATATTACTGTGTTCAAATTATACTGCTTTACTTGTTCGAGGATAGCAATGAATTCGGACTGCTGTTGTTTCGTTGTAAGTTCTTTTGATGTGGGCCAATCAATGTTGCCAACAGTGGCTATCCAAACGGCACGCATCTCCCGTTTAGGGTGCAACTGGGCTCTTATATTTGAATAAGAAATCCAAACAAGAACTAATACTAGGATTCTTAATTTTAGGTTCATTATTTTAGGAATTTGAGTTTAGTATAAATGGTAAGTGCTGGTATGAAATATTCTATATATTGAAATAGTTAATCCAATTCAAAATTATGAATTTTTGCTCAATAATTATGTTTATTTTGATAATTAATCATACATCATATAAAAATATTATTTAATTATTTAAATTGATTAATGACCATCTTCAGATTAGTATGAAAAAGAGAAAATTTTGATTCAAATGGAAAAATTCATGAGAGCTAATATATTATTTTGAAAAGTTGCGATTCTGAAAATTTTAGTTGGTTCCTTGCTCAATTTTTGAGATCTTATATTGATAGTATCTCGCTTTATGCTTGTATTGAATTCGTCAAGCAAAATCTAATTATTGGTTAAGATTTAGATCTTCTCGTTAATCGTATTAATATTGCATTTACCAATCCTTTTATCTATATTTGTATATACGTCAAAATGTTAAAAGATGCTAGCTGACAGAGCCTATTGGCTCACATATAAAGGGAAAGAAATGCTTTACTGCGATTATAAATCATTAAGTGATGATGAAATTATCGAGTTAATTAAACATATCGAACACCTTATTCTAAATTCTGGTAAAAATCAGATTCTTAAGGTGAATGATGTACGTGGACTTTTTGTTTCTGCTGAGGTGTTGGCCGAAATTAAACGTTCTTCCAAAATTTTAAAGCCTTATCTGAAAAAAAGTGCCTATGTTGGAATCACTGGCGCTAAAAAATTCTTATTAGAAGTTGTTAATTATGTATCAAGCGGCAATGCAAAACCTTTTGTTGAGCGCGATGAGGCTCTGGATTGGATTGCAGGTGATTAATATACTTTTGTCTGATAATTTTTTAATTCCTTGTTTAATATTTTAGAACCGGGGTGCACTTTTTCCATTAAGTTCCAGAATTTAGGACTATGGTTCTTTTGTTCAGTGTGGCACAGTTCGTGAACAATTACATAATCGATTAAATTTGAAGGTAACCTCATTAAATGCAAATTCAGGCTAATTCTGTTATCCCGGCTACAGGAACCCCAGCGGCTTTTGGTATTACTTATGTTAACTTCACGATACTTAAAACCTTTATTATTAGCAAGATATGCTGTTCTGGCAGGTAAATAAGCAGTTGCTTCTAAGCGCAATGCCCGTTCTATTCCCTTCCTGATTGCATTTTGAATTTGCTCATCTCTTATATTTGCTTGCAGCGGGTATTTTACATGAATTTTCCCATTAACCACCCTCACAGAAAGTATATCTTTGTCCCATTTTTCAATAATCAATTGATGCTGGCGTGTGGAAAAAGCGCTTTTCTCGGTAAATACAGTTAATCTATCTTCATATTCTCCGGTTTTGATTAAACTTGATTTTATCCATTCTTGTTTTTCAATAGCAAATGCTTCAGCAATTTTATACGAAAGGCGCGATGGAATTGTAACAATAACGCCATCAAAGGGTTTCACCCTAAGACTGAGCCGTTTGGCACGTCTGCTTTTCACAAGTTTAATTTCACCAATGTCTTTTAGGTAAAAAAGTTTTTCAGTATTTTTATTATCCCCCGTCATTCCTATTCTATCGTTGCGCTTAACTTTTTTTCTTACTTTTATTGAAATTAAAGTTCTGCAAATTTAAACTAACTTGGTTATGATGAACAATAAAAATATTAACAAAGTGTTAGCATTTGCGCTAATTATGCTTATAGGTTTTAGCGCATTTGCCCAACAAAAACATAAGTATTCTATCGTAATACATGGCGGCGCTGGTACTATTACAAAAGCCGGATTAACCCCCGAAATGGAAAAAGCTTATTACGAAAAGTTAAATGAAGCTTTGCTTACCGGAGAAAAGCTTTTGAAAAATGGTGATTCTGCTCTTTCGGTTGTAGTTAAAGTAATACAGATAATGGAAGAATCGCCTTTATTTAATGCTGGAAAAGGTGCTGTTTTTAACCATGATGGCATGAATGAACTGGACGCATCCATTATGGACGGGAAAACACTAAACGCTGGTGCAGTAGCAGGAGTAACTGATGTGAAAAGTCCTATCGAACTGGCATTTAGAGTATTGTCACATTCAAATCATGTAATGCTGTCGGGCAAGGGGGCTTCAGAATTTGCCAGATCTGAAGGACTTGAAATGGTGAACAATAAATATTTTTATACCAAAGAACGGTGGGAAAACCTTCAGAAAGCACTGAAACAAGAGAAAAAGCAGGAAGCAAGCGATACCGAGAAGCACGGAACCGTGGGTTGTGCAGTACTTGATATTTTTGGGAACCTTGCTGCAGGAACCTCCACAGGTGGCATGACCAATAAGCGATATGGCAGGATAGGCGATTCACCAGTAATTGGAGCAGGAACTTATGCCAATAACCAAACATGCGCAGTTTCATGCACTGGTCATGGAGAATTTTTTATCAGATATGTTGTTGCTTATACCGTATCGGTATTGATGCAATACAATTCAATGTCTTTAATTGAAGCCGCTGATTATCTTATTAATACAAAGCTGGTTGAAGTGCATGGAAATGGAGGACTTATTGCTGTTGACAAAGATGGAAAT